>SCSP01000292.1 GCA_004297845.1 Bacteroidota bacterium
CTTCGGAGAGGGTCCGAAGGTACGATATTATGCCTAACAGGCAAATTTTAGCGATGTTAACTTTCTGTTTGGGCACCTATAGTAACTCACGAACAAATTCATAAAAAGAGAATTAGAAATAGCATAGCGAATTAATCGCTACCTTCCTGCCTGATTTACGTTTACCTGATGAAAATTCTCATTATCCGTTTTTCCTCGATTGGAGATATTGTTCTAACCACGCCAATTATACGTTGCATTAAACAACAGATAAAGAACGCGGAAGTGCATTTCATCACCAAAAAACATTTCGCGGGCATACTTGAAAACAATCCTCATATTGACAAACTGTATACAATTGAAAAAAATATTTCAGAGGCCGCGAAAGAACTGAAAAAAGAGAATTATGATTATGTAGTTGACCTCCACCGCAACTTGCGTTCCGCACAGGTAAAATCATTGCTTGGAAAAAGATCAGGCTCTTTCCGCAAACTGAATCTGGAAAAATGGCTGATGGTCCATCTGAAAATCAATAAACTTCCAAACGAGCATATTGTTGACAGGTATTTTGAAACGGTGAGATCCCTGGGAGTTAAAAATGACGGAAAGGGACTGGATTATTTCATTCCCGAAAAAGATAAAGTGGATACCCAAACCCTTCCTCCTGCTTTTCAGAACGGATATATCGGGTTTGTAATAGGAGCTAACTATTTTACCAAACAGCTGCCAAATGAAAAAATTATTTCCATCTGCAAAAAACTGAATCAGCCGATTATTTTATTAGGAGGAAAAAAAGACGCACAGAAAGGAGCATTAATCGTTGAAGCTGTCGGATGCCGGTCCGAAAAAACTCCTTCGGAGAAACCGGAAGCCTCCATCTACAATTCATGCGGGAAGTACAACCTGAACCAATCTGCCTCATTAGTCAAACTCGCAAACAAAATTATTACGCACGACACAGGGCTCATGCACATTGCTGCGGCTTTTAAAAAAGAGATCGTTTCTGTCTGGGGAAATACGATCCCTGAATTCGGGATGTATCCATACTACGGAGATGATAAAATTTCAAATTTCAAGTCTCAAGTCTCCCATCTCTCCTGCAGACCTTGTTCCAAACTGGGTTATTCAAAATGCCCGAAGGGACATTTCAAATGCATGAACGAAATAAATGAGGAAGAAATAATGAAATTATTTCCCGAACAGGGCTTTTAACTCGGTGGCTTCATCGGGCTTCATTCTTCCTCCCAGGATCAGGCTCAGTTGTCTCCTGCGAAGCGCGCCTTCGTATCGTTTTTTCTCCTCTTCACTTTCCGGAATAACGGGCTGCACGGGTACCGGCTTGCCATGCTGGTCAAGCGCAACAAAGGTGAGGATGGCTTCATTGCATTTACTTTTTCGGGCGGTCAGCCTGTCTTCCACCCACACGTCTGTGAACACTTCTATGGAGGTGTTAAATGTTCGTGAAACTTTTGATTCAAGTGTAACAATATCTCCCAATTTGACCGGGATGTTAAAAGAAACATTATTGATAGAAGCCGTTACACAGATTCGGCTGCTGTGGCGGTGTGCGGAAATGCCCGCAGTAATATCAATCCATTGCAATAGTCTTCCTCCAAACAACGTGTTCAGCGGGTTGGTGTCATCGGGGAGTACCTGTTCTGTAGTAACAGTGTAGCTTTCCTTTGGGGTTCTTCCTTTAAGCATAATGTTGAATTTTTCCAAAGATAGAAATAGTTACCTTTGATTTATGAACCCGTATATATTAGCCCTTCATATCATCTTTGTGGTAACCTGGTTTGCCGGATTATTTTACATCGTGCGCCTGTTTGTTTATCATGCAGAAGCGGAAAAAAAATCCCCTCCCGAAAAAGACATCCTCCAAAAGCAGTACAAACTCATGGAAAAAAGGCTGTGGTACGGAATTGCCTGTCCTTCTCTGATCGGCACCTATATTTTTGGTGGTTGGTTGCTCTATGAAGGCTATGGATTAAATATTCCTGCATGGCTTCTTTTAAAACTTTCGTTTGTGTTCGGTCTCACTTTGTATCATGTGCGATGCCACGTGATGTTCCTGCAGTTCCAAAAAGGGGTGGTGAAGTATTCCGGGTTCATGCTTAGAATCTGGAACGAATTAGCGACCATTTTCCTTGTAGCCATTGTTTTCATAGTGGAACTAAAAGATACATTCAGTTACGTAAAAGGAGCGCTTGGATTAGTCCTCTTCATCGCTACAATTTTTCTTGCTATACGTATCTATAGAAAAGGAAGAAAGGGAAATTAGGAACAGGTATGATATAATGTCCTGATGTTGGAACGCAGATAACGTAGATGATTATGATGAACGCAGATAAAATCATAATGCTCCCTGAATGTTCCCGATGAGTGTTGAGGTCGAAGCATTGTGTTTGAAAAAACTCTTCCTACTTCTTCAACAGATCCTTTATCATCCAGTACATTGCCCCCAATACAGATAACAGTGAAAAGGTAATTGTAAAAATCGGAAACTTTGTTACCGGGAAAATCTCATCTAATTTTATCCCGCCCCAGACACCCAATGCGATGATAATTCCCATCTGGAATATCATGCCGGAGTATTTAAACCAATACGTGTTTGGTTTTTGATCTTTTGGCATAGCAGGGTTTATGAGTGGAAACAAAGCGTTGGGCGTGGGAATTGGACTATTTCCGCTTCCACACCCCTAAACCATTGACCTGATAATCAGTAGGAAGCAGCCTTCTCCTTACTTACAACTTCTTCCTGATTTATAATATTAATGTTCGGAACAGTTCCGGCCATTACGCAGGATCCACTGAAGTTAGCTCCCGGTTCAATGGAAAGTTTATTAGTGGATATATCGCCAGTTAGTTTGCTGGTGGCTTTGAGTGAAAGAAGTTCAGCCACTTTTATTTTTCCGTTGATAGCCCCTGATATATCTGCGTTTTGGCAGGTAACTTCGCCATCTACCATACCGGTTGTGCCAAGCACAAGTTTTCCTTTTATATTGAGGGAGCCATTGAGCGTACCGTCAATGCGTACGTCTCCGTCCGATTTGATGTCGCCTTCAATAACAGTTCCAGCACCAATTATATTTATGGACGGGATTTCGGGCGTTTTTGGATTTGCCATGGAATTTGATTTTAGATTAAACATGATCCGTCAATAATTTTACTTAGCGAATATAGGTAAATTAATAAAGTGGTGTGCTTCTGCAGCCTATCCCAATTTCTTTATATTTGCGCCTCTATTTTAAAAAACTATGCAAAATAAAGGTGCCATTAGTTTCTTTGCCATTCTACTCGCATTGGCTTGTCTGTTTTATCTTTCGTTCTCGGTTATAACACGAAAAGTAGAGGATCAGGCAAAACTCAGCGCTGAACAAACA
>SCSP01000293.1 GCA_004297845.1 Bacteroidota bacterium
GTGGATTACCTGTTTGCCCGTCCACCACTTCCAACCGCCTTGCCGGGAGCAGAGCAGATGTAAATAACGGACCAATTCCCATTCTTCCATAATCGTTTTCCGCTGTCATCCTGGCAATTTCCATTCCTTCAAAGCCCTGAGGATTAAGCGGGCAGTTAGTACAGTTTCCATTTCCGGTAGCAAATTGCGTGAAAATAAATCTTAAATTATCGGGGCCTCCTCCGGGAGCAGCAGGATCATCGCTCCAGTTTATTACTGCATCACTGCGGTTAGCCCCTCCTGTTGTAACTTCATTTTTTAAGCCAAAATAAGTTGCATCCGTATTTTCTACAGTGAATGTTCCTGTTTTCATCCAACTTCTCCAGCCGGCTCCTCCCGCAGGAAAGGTTGTATTATTCGGACCTTGCAGATGAAGCAAAGCCCATGGTCCGGTTTGCCCGGCAGTGCAATTCCATAAACCAGCCGGTGAGTTTCCTATTCCCACATAACCGGATGTGTTTACAACAACTCCATTAATGGTGGGGGCTTTTGTGCCGTTGATAATCATGCGGAGAATATTATCGGTCTTAATATCAATATCAAAATTTTGTAGAGTGCCAAAAATATTTCCGCCTCCACTATTTCCTCCTCTCGCCCAGAAGTTAGGGCTATTTATTGAACCAGGATTAGCAGTGTTTAAACATAGATTCGTTTGGCTTAGCAAACCATTTATTTGCATAAGAAAAATAAACATCAAGGTGATTTTTGTTTTCATTGTATTTGATTTTTAGTTGTTGATTGATTTGATAAATTGTTAAAATGAATAAGCGATCTTTAATGTTCCTTTTAGCGAAAGCACACCGTATTTTTCAATTGTATTATCACTATGCCCTGATTCAATGTCAGTAGGGAAAGCAGGATAATAATAATACGTTGTATCAACATTTGTTGTCTGACCTTTTGCAAAAACAGAATAAATTAGAAAATCACAAGAGAATTCTGTTCCTAAAGAAATATGCTTGCTTAGATTAACATTTATGCCCCAAAAAGAACCTATTCCAAAAGAATATCCACCTGGAATATTTACAGTTCTATCGAAAGCACTATTTAACATATTATTTGAATATCCTTCTTCGCGATAATTAACTTGAATTTTCCCATACTTATTATATGGCAATTGAATGCCATAAAACACATTAGTCTTTTTGTATGGAGCGCTCCATTGGAGTCCAGAAGCAAAATAGAAATCTTTCTGAGTTGTCTCTGCTCTTTCGGTCAAATTACCACCTGTTGTCATAGTATCTAAAACATGATCACCTTGAATTTGAAGTATGTTTCTATTTAAATAATCAAATTTTATTCTTAAGGATATATTGTCTTTTAAAAAATAGTTAGCAGTAAATCCCAAGGAATATGATTTGTTTTTATCCGATCCCCAAACATATTTTTCATCCGGAATAAAAAGGCCGGCTACCGAGGGGAGTTTATCAACTGTATTTGCCTGCAAGCCAATTTGCCATTTGTGTTCTTTATCGTTTTTAGTTTGCGCCATTGCTGTTAGGGTTGCTTCCATGAGGAGGAGTAGAATAATTTTTTTCATCGCAAGTGTTTCTTCAAAACAATATGCAATGGTAGAATATTTCGTTTAACAAGCAAAATATTTTTTCAATCCAACATACATTCCATCTGTGTTTTCCACCATGTACGTTCCTGTTTTCATCCAACTTCTCCAGCCGGCACCGCCCGCAGGAAAGGGTGTATTGTTTGGTCCCTGCAGATGAAGGAGAGCCATTGGCCCGGTGCCAACATTAGGTTGTAAAGGCGAAGACGGGCCCGAAAAACCGATTCCAAAATAACCGGAGGTGTTTACAGTTGTTGGAGTATTTCCAAAGGTGACACTATTAATAGCAGGTTGGGCTGTAGTTCCTGTGGCAGTAAATCTTCCGTTCAACCACGTTCTTAATGTGCCATCTGTAATCGTATAAATGGGAGAATTGAAGCAGGTGCCGAATCTGTTATTTACTGCGCCAGCACCAGTTGGTAAATTACCACCTCTGAGCCAAGCATTAGTAGAATTGAAAGGTGTGGATGGAAATGTTCCTAAACACGCACCAGCAGGCGGAGCCTGTGAATAGGAATAGTTGAAAGTGCCGGCAAATAAAAATGCAATCATTGCGTAGATGATTGGTGTTTTAGTTTCATGATGTATTTGTTTCATGATGTATTCGTTTTAGATTATTGTTAATTTTTAAATGACTATTTTATTTTACTTTATCAAACTGATATTCCCTTTTTTATTTAAAAGCGTTTGATCAGCAAACTGCACGCGAAAAAAATACACGAACATTTGTGTGTTTAATACTTTACTATTATATGTTCCGTCCCATTTAAAGTTTTCATCAGCGGTTTCAAATACTTTTTCTCCCCAGCGGTCATAGATGATTAGCTGTAAAGTTTTTATATTGTTCATATTGCCGTAATATATCTCCAGAAAATCATTTTCTCCATCGCCATTGGGAGAAAATGCGTTAGGAATAAATATATTGGTATTTCCTGTTTCTGATAAACTACAACCGTCAATAAAATAATACCCACCAAAATTATTAGGATCTATTACAAATGTTGTAAACCTAAGTGTATCCAGATTATTGGTATCGGGATAGTATCCAAGAGTGATATATTAACCGTCTCATAATAGTATAGACATAATTAAAATTATTTGTATTTTTGCGTTCATGAAAAAACATGACGCACGTAAACTTGATCATAAGACATTAACGGAATTAAGGAAGCGAGC
>SCSP01000294.1 GCA_004297845.1 Bacteroidota bacterium
ATAAAGGCGAAATCTTCATTGATGGAATTTCAGTGAAAGACCTTAAGATCACCTCGCTTAGAAGTTTGATGGGAATAGTAACACAGGAATCAATATTGTTTAACGATACAGTATTTAATAACATTGCCTTTGGGGCTGTTAACTCTCCCCCTTTGGGGGAGGTGGAGGGGGCTTCAAAGATCGCCAACGCTCACGACTTTATAATGCAAATGCCCGAGCAATACCAGACCAATATCGGTGACCGTGGCAGCAAACTATCGGGCGGCCAGCGCCAGCGTATTGCCATTGCGCGCGCGGTGCTGAAAAATCCTGCCATACTTATCCTGGATGAAGCCACCTCGGCACTCGATAGCGAATCTGAACGCTTAGTGCAAGATGCCTTGAACAATCTGATCAAAAACAGAACTTCCGTTGTAATAGCCCACCGCCTTTCCACCATTCAGCATGCCGATGAGATTATCGTGCTACAGAAAGGAGAAATAGCCGAGCGCGGCACCCACAACGATCTGCTTGCCAGAGGCGGGGTATATAAGAAGCTGTATGATATGCAGGTTTTTGTTTAGTACGGATATCGAATCTTTACAAATCTGCGAATCAGGAGGCGGCTGTTTGGTTCAAAGATCGCAGTTAATTCGTTATCCGTACCCTTTTTGTATCTTCGTTCCAATGAAAAATGAAAAAAAATCGCGAAAAAATCCTTAAAGGCATGAAAATGGCAATTGATAAATTAATTGCCTCTTGCAAGAAGAATAACGACTACTTGGTACTATCTGAAAACGGAAAGATTGTAAAAGTAAAAGCACACGATTTAAAATAATTGACCGGACTGATCGGGGTATTATTTTAGAAACATTAACAGCGCAATTCGATTGGAATAAATGCAGGAAACTATTCTTATTCTCGATTTCGGCTCCCAATACACCCAGTTAATTGCTCGGAAAATACGCGAGCTGAATGTGTACTGTGAAATTCATCCTTTCAATTACATTAAGGATTCAGGATTCAGGATTCAGGATTTTAAAGGCATTATCCTTTCCGGAAGCCCGTTCTCGGTCAGACAAAAAAACTCTCCGCAACCAGACTTAAGAATACTCAGGGGCAAAACCCCGCTTTTAGGAGTCTGTTACGGGGCACAATTACTCGCACATCAATTCGGAGGAAAAGTTAATGCCTCGAAACACCGTGAATACGGAAGGGCAACTCTATCTTTTGTAAATAATGATTCTGTTCTCTTTAAAAATATTTCGCTCAACTCCCAGGTATGGATGAGCCATGCGGACACGATTACCATGGCTCCCGGTAATTTTGAGATCACTGCCAGCACTTCTGATGTAAAGTATGCCGGCTTTCATATTCTAAACGAAAAAACCTACGGTATACAATTTCATCCCGAAGTTTATCACACAACAGAAGGACTTGTGCTTCTGAAAAATTTTGTGGTTGATATCTGCAAATGCTCTCAGGATTGGACTCCTGCTTCGTTTATTGAAACAACCATTGAAGAATTGAAACATAAGTTGGGAAGCGACAAAGTAGTAATGGCACTTTCAGGCGGTGTGGATTCTACCGTGGCAGCGGTGCTGCTTCATAAAGCCATTGGCAAAAACCTGTTTTGCATTTTTGTGGATAACGGCCTGCTCCGGAAAAATGAATTCAAAAATGTTTTGCATTCATACAAAGATATGGGACTGAACGTAAAAGGGGTTGATTCTAAAAAAGCGTTCTACAAAGCATTAAAGGGGAAGAAAGACCCCGAGCAAAAACGTAAGGCTATCGGAAAAACATTCGTAGAGGTGTTTCAAAAAGAGGCGGAAGGACTTGCCAAAAGCCCCCCAACCCCCCAAAGGAGGGCTTTGCACGCGCAAGTTTCCCCCCTTCGGGGGGATAAAGGGGGGCTCTGGCTGGGCCAAGGAACCATTTACCCCGATGTGATCGAAAGCATTTCAGTAAAAGGCCCTTCTGCCACCATTAAATCACATCACAATGTAGGTGGACTACCCGCAAAAATGAAGTTACAGGTCGTAGAACCCCTCAACACACTTTTCAAAGATGAAGTAAGAAGAGTAGGAAGAAAATTAGAGATTACGGAGAACATTATTGGCCGTCATCCCTTCCCCGGTCCGGGCCTTGGAATACGCATTCTGGGAGAGATCACAGAAGAAAAGGTACGGATATTGCAAGAGGTTGACCATATTTACATCGAAGGTTTAAAAAATGCAGGATTATACGATCAGGTCTGGCAGGCAGGATCCATCCTCACGCCCATAAAAAGTGTGGGCGTAATGGGCGATGAACGAACCTATGAAAATGTGGTCGCATTGCGTGCCGTGTCAAGTACGGATGGCATGACAGCCGACTGGTGCCACCTGCCCTATGAATTCCTTGCAAAAGTATCCAATGAAATAATAAATAAAGTGAAAGGCGTTAATCGGGTGGTATATGATATCAGTTCTAAACCGCCTGCAACAATTGAATGGGAATGAAAAATAGTTTCAGGTTGCAGGTTGCAGGTTGCAGGTTAAAACATTCCCTTTTAGTTTTGGCTATCCTGCTCAGCGGAGTTGAAGTATCTTTGTCTCAAAATCAGCCATCTACAATTAAAAAATCCGACAAGATTGAGACCATTGATGGCAAAAAATTCTACATCCACTCCGTAGAAAAAGGGCAAACTCTATATTCTATTGCCAGAACCTACAGTACTACAGTTGACATTGTACTCGCCAATAATCAGGAAGCAATTGACGGGCTGAAATCGGGCGACAAACTAAAGATACCTTATAGCGGAAATACCGAGGGCATTAAAAAAGAAATTGACAAACAGGTCCATGCACAAACAAAACCCGGAAAGGAAACAAAAATTAAAACACCCGCTGCAGACAGCGCCAAAAAACAGCGTCCGGCAGTCGACCTGAAGAACGCAGTAGCCGTTTCTTTGCCTGCTCAGAAAAAGGACTCCACCATCGCGTCTGTTGATAATGTAAAGCCGATTGGAGACATTCATGTTGCTCTTTTTCTTCCATTGGATCTTTCCATGGTTGAAAGTATTGATGTAGGTAAGGTAGCACGGGGAGATGAAAAAATTCCGGAGGATACCAAGACAGGCATTGAATTTTACGAAGGATTTAAACTTGCTTTTGATTCCTTGCGCAGGCAGGGATTCCCGGGATTTTTGCATGTGTACGATTACAATCTCGACTCGGCATCATTTGTAAAGCTCATGAAGAAACCCGAATTAAAAGAGATGGACATGATCGTAGGTCCCTTGTACGGAAAAAAATTTGAATGGATGCTGAAGTTTGCGAAAGCAAATAACATCAACATCGTATCACCTGCCTTACTTGGCAACAACATGCTGCTCGGAAATCCCAACGTAAGCAAGTTAACTCCTTCTTACGTAACACAAACCGAAGAACTTGCAAAATACGTTACGGAGAAATATTCAGGGCAGAACATCATTGTATTTAACAGCGCTAACCCGAAAGACAAACCCTATCTGAACACGTTTAAAAGAATAGCGAACCCTGTTTTACAAAAAGCAAATGCAGATACTGTGAAAGAGATCACATTTACAACACTCAAGAACTTCATCAGCAAAACCAAGCCTAACATCATCGTTATACCATCAACCAATCCCTCTTTTGTAACAGAAGCTGTGAATAAGCTATACCTCCAGAAGCAGGAAAGCAAGGACAGCATTATTGTACTGGGCCTCAGCAATTTTCAGGAGATAGAAAGCCTTGATTTTGGCTACCTGAAAACATTAAACACCCTGATTTCATCGTATTCTTTTATCGACTACGAAAATCCCGAAACAAAAAAATTCATTCTCAAATACAGAAATGAATTTAGAACCGATCCAACGCAACATGTTTTTGCCGGATTTGATGCAGGATATTTTTATTTAGACGGGTTGCAGAAATACGGGAATTCGCTTCAGAGGAAACTTCCGGATCTCAGGCAAAAAGGCATTCAAACCGAATTTAATTTCTTTCAGACCGACATCAACAGCGGCTACGAAAACAGGGGGGTGGGAATTATGAAGTTTGAGAATTACTCCTACGTAAGAGTGAAATAGCGAACCTCTCTTATCTCCACAAGAGAGAGAGGATTGTACGATCAATATCTCCCCTTTGGGGCAAGCGAAGGTTGCTATCGAAGCTTTGGCGGGGGTACTTACGGCTCATACTCATACGCCCCAATCGTAGGAGGCGGATTTGCCAGACGTGATTTTCCGCTAAGATCATCAGGATATAAACTGCCAATAGCCGGATCCCCTTTGAAGATCACAGCCGGTTCAGCCAGAGGATTTTTTATCCGGTAATCATTATTGCCGGTGTTATGAAAATAAGGATCTGCATTCGCAATTACACTTTCATATTCAATTGCTGCAGTATTGAGAGTAGTTTTGAGCAGGCAATTATGAAATTTGAAATTATAAGCAAACGAAATGTTAAGACTCGAATCAAGTTTTAGTTCATCTCCGGAACTAAGGTCGCCATACACAATGCAATTATAAAAATAGGCGCTGTCAAGATCACGGCTGATAATATTTTTGTTTACATCTTCATAATAATTATTAACTAACAAAACAGGAAACTGCCGGGTACCGTTGCTCCAATAATTGGCAAAGGTGCAGTGGTAAAAATTATACTTTCCTCCTATTGTTAACGCAGCAACATATTGCCCGCAGTTTGCAAACACACAGTTCCAGCCTTTTATAAATGTTCCTCTGCCGTAAATGGCTGCAACACTCATATTTTTTACGATAGTGTTACTTATCTTCAACGTGGGACTTGCAGAGTTTCCAACCGTGTCTGCCAGAATACCCACTATTCCGTTCTTAACTACAGCCCCATCAATCTCGTTGTCTTTACTTTCTGGCGAAAGATGGATATACCCCCACTGCCCTGCTTCTTCTGAATACTGAGGCTCTAGGCGGTCACCCTGTATCGTGACCGGCATAGAAATATTTCCTTTTATTTTCAAACTACCGCCTCTATATACATAGAGAACAGAATTCGGATGCATATAAACCCGGGTACCAGGGTTCATCGTAAGAGTGCAAGCCGAATCAACCACAGCATAGCCATAAATCACATGTGGCTTATCGTTTTGCCATATTGCATTGCATGTGATCACGGAATATGGCGGAAACCCATTTAAAGGAAAAACATCAGGCGTATGAAAATAAGCATCCTGTCCCCATGCTTCAAAATCAACATCCTGCACATTGCCATTGGTTTCAAAGATCACTGAATCCCTAATGATGAGTGGATTACTTGCCTTGTTGGGATCTACCGTTACTTCGGCAAACACAAAAAGGCTGTCCCTCCCCATTATTTCAACATCACTAAAAAGTACACCCTTTGATCCATCTACATTTATCCTGAAGTTAGAGGCTGTGCCGCCTCCCAGCCGGATTGAGGAAATCTTTATCGGCTGGCTATTTCGATTGTAAACAATAAAGGTTTTTGTAGCTGAACCCACTGTGGTGAACACGGTATCATAGAGGATAGAATTGGTGGAAAATTCAAGTTTCGCCCCTGAATCAGTCGTAAATTTGTCTTTTTTACATGAGCTAACAGTGATTATATAGATAAGAAAGGAGATTACACTGATTTTATTGGTTCGATTCATGAGAGAGCAAATATAGTCAGGTGCCGAGAACGGACTATCAACAAAAAAATTATACCTCTATATTTCAAAGTTTCTATTACCTTTGCGACTCAAAATCGGTGTAATCAAAATACATCGGTGTAATCCGAAAATAAAATGAAAAAAGGCATTCACCCCGAAAGTTATCGTTTCGTAGTATTTAAAGATGTTTCCAACAACTACGCATTCCTGACACGTTCTACTGCAGAAACCAAAGATGTTATAAAATGGGAAGACGGGAATGAATATCCTTTGGTAAAACTTGAGATTTCAAATACCTCACACCCCTACTTCACCGGCAAGATGAAGTTGATTGATACTGCCGGGCGTGTTGATAAATTCCGCACGCGTTACAATAAGAAATAATCGAAAGAATGAATACAGAAAACCTGGCGATACCGTCAGGTTTTTTTTATTTCCACCTCTACTGACGAAAACAAGGTAACCCTGTGAAAAAAGATAGGAACGGAGTTAAACCCCCGCTCCTTTTGGAGATGGCCGGGGTGAGGTAAAAAAAAAGGGACACAAATGCATCCCTTTTAATTTTACAGAAAAAGCAGGTATTAGCCTCTTCCTGAAGTTGCTTTTTTAGCTTCTTCAACTTTTTTCTGCTCAACAGTTTTAGGCTTCTTTCCTGGCTTTGCAGCAGCTAAAGAATCCGCAACACGTGTAGAGTCAGCAATGTGCTGTGCAGTTGCAGCAGCGGCAGCAGCAGCGGCTTCTTCAGCAGCTTTAGCAGCAGCTTCAGCAGCAGCCAAAGAATCAGCCATAGCAATTGAATCCTGCTTTGCTTTTTCTTTTGCTTCCAATTCAGCTTTGCTTGGCCCGCAAGCGTAGAATGCTAACATTCCACCTGCGATAACGAGAGTGAGTAGTTTTTTCATAGTACTATTAAATTGTTTATTTTTTGGTTAACCGATGCAAAAGTATATTTATTTTGACACACCCTGCCTTTTTTGAAAAAATATTTGGGCGCAGCCACAAAGAGGACGGGGCGGGCTAAAAGGCGCTATTTCACCCATTTAGAAACAAAGCAACCCTATTAATATTTAATTAGTTTGACATTTCAGGAAATATCCTACCTTTGCACCCGCTAAACGAGCAAAAAACATATTTACTGGCATAATGCTTGTTAAATGTAAGGAAAACCATAAATAAACCTACAACCCAATCTTCCGCTAACCCGGAAGAAAAAACAAACCAAAATGAAAAAACAAATTCTCTTAGCTGCCGCTGTCCTATTTTCAGCAGGCATGATCTTCATCACAGGATGTAAGAAAGACGACACCACAGGTCCGGTAATTACCATCACCGGCTCCGCATCTGAAATGAGCATTTTAAATGCAACATGGACCGACCAGGGCGCAACCGCTGAGGACGATGAGGACGGAGTTGTTACAGTTACTTCAAACGCTAGTAGTACTAATCCAAACAAAGACCTTGCAGGCACTTACAGTATCGTTTACAAAGCCACTGATGCTGCCGGAAACGAATCCTCAGCAACCAGAACAGTTACTGTGTACAACGAAGCTGCTGCTTTTTTTGAAAATGGAGGGGCAGGTTACTCATCCTGCAGCGAAACTGATGCTGCGGGTCCTTACACTTACCAGACTGCGAAGCCTTTCAAAGTAACTGCTTCTACAACACAAAATAACCGTGTGACTATGAATAGGTTAGCTGATTTTGATAACAACACTGTTTTTATGGACATTACAGGAACTTCCATTAATATTCCTTCTCAAACACACACTGGTGTTGGTATCGCTGGCGCTGCATGCGATCTTCATGACCGGCTGACTTCCGGCACAGGAACAAAAACTGCTACAGGTTTCACACTTACATACAACGACAGTAAAGTTGCTCCTTGCACCGGAACGCGTTCAGGTGTTGTTGGTGTTTTTAATAAATAATCAAACATTTTTATTTCTAAAACCCTCTGCCTGACCGCAGGGGGTTTTTTTTTATCATTACATTGCACAGGAAAGAACGATGAAACAATCCCTCAAAGAGATAAAAACGCTTTTGATACGATTATCAATAGCGCTGCTTGCCTATCCTTTGTGCAAAATAATTTTCTTTTTTTTTAATCATGGCTATTTCCGGGAAATACCATTTTTTGAGTTTCTTTCCATACTGTTTTATGGCCTGCGTTTCGATCTTGCTTCCCTTGTACTGATGAACACGCCATTTATTATTCTGCATATCATTCCTTTTTTTTCAGAAAAAATTTGGTATCGGCTTATCTTAAAAACTCTTTTTATTGCCCTTAATTCCGCTGCCATTCTTGCCGACTGTATTGACATTGCTTATTTCAGATTCGCCTTAAAACGCACCACAGCCGATTTTTTTGACCTGTTTGGCCTTGGTTCCGATATCTCAACTCTGCTTCCGCAGTATATCAGGGATTTCTGGTACATACCGCTTATCTGGATAACGATCACTTTTTTCATTGCATGGTTGTATCGTAAAACACAAAGCCCCCTCCATCTCCCCCAAAGGGGGAGAGATGCACGCGCAACCTCCTTCCCTTTGGGAAGGACGGGATGGGCTTGGTTTTCATGGTTTATTCTCAATTCTGTATTAATCGGCCTCTGCATCATCGTCTTTCGGGGCGGGTTGCAGCTGCGGCCCATTATGCCAATCAATGCTTCCGAATATGTTTCCGCAAAAAACATTCCGCTCATAGTAAACACTCCCTTTTCAATCATCAAAAGTTATGGATTGGAAAAACTGGAGGAGAAGAACTATTTTACGGAGAAAGAACTGGTAAGCTTATTTGATCCGATTCATCGGCTGCAACCTGCAACCTGCAACCCGCAACCTGCAACTAACCTATTCATCATCATTCTGGAAAGCTTCTCTTCCGAATATATAGGCGCGTTAAGCGGCAAGAAAACACATACTCCTTTTCTTGATTCTCTTATAAAAGAAAGCTTAGTCTTTGATAACGCTTTTGCCAACGGGAAAAAATCATTAGAAGGTCTTCCTGCGGTGGTAGCCGGTATTCCGGGACTGATCAACGAGCCTTTCATTACCTCTATTTACGGATCCAATAATTTTAATTCGCTTGCCAGCGTTTTGAAAGAAAAAAAGTATTCCACAGCCTTTTTTCACGGGGGAACTAATGGAACCATGGGATTTGATGCCTTCAGCAGCTCCGCTGGATTTGATAAATATTTTGGAAAAACAGAATATAACAACGAATCAGATTATGATGGAAACTGGGGGATCTGGGACGAAGATTTTTTTCAATACGCCAAAAAGAAAACAGATGAAATGTCTGTCCGGGTAGATCCGTCCACCGGCAAAAAAGAGCCCTTTCTATCAGTATTATTCTCGCTCTCCTCGCACCACCCCTCCTCTATTCCTGAAAAATATAAAACACGCTTCCCTGAAGGGGAATTGCCTATTTTGAAAAGTGTGGAGTATGCTGATTTCTCACTCCGCAAGTTTTTTGAATCCGCTTCAAAAGAGAAATGGTTTGACAGCACTTTGTTTGTCATCACAGCCGATCACACAGGCCCTTCAAACGACCCTTACTACAGCAGCAGCGCAGGCATATTCAGGGTGCCCATCCTCTTTTACAAACGCGACAGCAATTTCAAGGGGATCAATCATAAAGTAACCCAGCATATTGACCTGCTTCCAACCGTTCTGAATTATACGGGATATGACGGCAATTATTTTTCTTTTGGGCACAATATGCTCGATTCAGCGCACACAGGATATGCGGTGAATTTCATCAATGATGTTTACCAACTCATTCAGGATGATTACCTGCTGCAATTCGATGGAAATAATACCATTGCCTTTTATAATTACAAAACAGATTCCCTTCTGCAAAACAACCTCATGGGCAAAGAACCTGAAGGGGAAAAGCCGTCCGACAGCTATCGGATGGAGAGAAAACTGAAAGCAATTATTCAAACGTATTATAACGGAATGATCAATAATAAGCTAACAGCCGGGAGGAAATGAAAAAAAAAATTCTTTTCATAATCAATCCTATCTCAGGCGTTGGCAGACAGAAGACTGTAGAAAAACTTATTGAACAAAAACTAAACAAAAATATTTTCGACTATGAACTTGCCTACACCAAAGCGCCAAAGCATGCCATCGAACTGAGTAAACAGGGAGTACAGGAAAATTTTGAGACTATCGTTGCCGTTGGCGGTGATGGATCCGTTAATGAAGTTGGAAGAAGCCTGGTAGGCACAAATTCATCCCTTGCTATTCTGCCCTGCGGTTCAGGTAACGGAATATCCAGACATCTGGAAATTCCGATGAATTTAGTTAAAGCGATGGAGGTTATTAACAGAGGTAATTGCACTGCGATTGATACGTTTAATGTAAATGAGGAGGTCGTTATTAACATTGCCGGAATCGGATTTGCGGCCCATATCGCCCACGAGTTTTCAAGATTGAAAAAACGGGGCTTCAGCAATTACCTGAAGATTGCTGTAAGAGACTCCATTAAGTACAGGTCGCAGCAATGCGAGATTGAATTTTCCTCATCCCCTGCCCCTTCTCCAAAGGGAGAAGGGATAACAGCCTCTTCCGAAATAATAAAAGTAAACGCATTCATCATTGATATTGCGAACGGATCTCAGTGGGGAAACAATGCGAAGATTGCCCCTCATGCCGAAAATGATGACGGGCTGCTGGACCTCTGCGTGGTGCGTGATTTTCCATTGATCCATTTTCCGATCATGGCAACCCGCTTGTTCACCAACTCAATTCACCGGTCAGAATTTGTGGAAATAACAAAAGTGAAAGAAGTTTTAATACATCAGGAAAATACGTACGCCCATATTGACGGAGAACCCGTAATGACAGGAAATGAACTCCGGGTGAAGATTAATCCCCTTTCACTGAAGGTAATTGCTCCTTAGTCAATTTTCTCTTTACAACAATTGTATCCTTTATCTCTACATCCCCCTTACCTTTATCGCAACATTTAGTTTCCCCTTCCACACATCCATCCTTCTCTTCTTCGCAACCCATTTTATCTTTGCAACAAGCCTTTCCTTCTCCGCGATAGCTATCGGAGCCACATCTTCCCGCTTCTCCTTTGCAGATCATAACACGTTTGTTAAATTTGCCATGAAAACCTCTGCCGCACATTTCTTCTTCCTCATATCTCCCGATCCCGCATTGCTCCATTCTTTCACAACCATCTCTGTTGCCGCAACCGTGAAAAACACATCGTACGCTGCAGCAAATCAAGGAACCCAATGAAATAACAATAATGAACCAGGCAGCCACTTTAAACAACATACCGAGGCTTTCCTTCCGGGTTTTATACAGCAGAAACATTCCGCCTGTTAAGGAAAGTAACAATAATGCAATTGCAATAGTTGGTGAACAATTCATGGATAAGTAGTTTTAAGGTTTTAGCCAAAGGTAAACAAATCATCGAAAAATGAACAACATCGTGTATTTCATTTCGTACTTTCGTATCAATCCGCTTTTCGAAGATTTTTATGAACGAAGGTCTCACCGGTTCTTTTAAAATCATTCCTCCTGCAATCCCTTCTGCAGGTATTTATTTTTTCACCACCGACAGCGGAGTTAAATACGAAGTTCGTTTTGGCAGAAGGAAAGACAACATCCTGCACGCCACCATTGTATTCGGTGTAATAAACGAGGAATACGAAGGAGAAGAGTACATTGAAACCAACCGGGGTGAGGTATACCGGGTAATGGCAACGCTGGTACAGGTTATTCGTATGTTCATGGCGGAACACCCCAAAGTGATGATCTATGAATTTACAGGTACCGCAAAAGAGGGCGAACCGGACGAAGGAGCCACCGCCCGGATAAACCTCTATAAAAGATACCTGCCCGTAATCTTCCCTCCAGAAGAAAACTGGGTTTTCAAATTTCAGGGGAGCAATGCAGTTGTAAGCAGGAAGGATAAAGCCTGACATGCGCCCCCCCCCAAAGGGGAGTTTAAGAACCACACTGTCCTGTGTTCTCCCCCTTCGGGAGGAGAGGGGCTTTCAATCCAATTACCAATATATCATCAATTTGATCAAGTTCCCCCATCCATTTTTCAATTGTAACACAAAGAGTATTCGTTTGTTCTTCCATTGATTTATCATGCAGGGAAAGCAATAACTCCGAAAAAGCGCGGTACTTGAACTTCTTTCTTTGGGGTCCGCCAAATTGGTCTGCAAAACCATCGGTAAACAAATAAACTGAATCTCCTTTCTTTAATTCAAGAGTTTTTAGAGAAAAAGGATGCGCGTTCGGTTGGGTTCCTATTGGTTGTTTATCAGGCGGAATCTCCACCAATTTATATTTTTCATTTTTCAAAGCTTCCGCATCATCAAACTCAGATGTGTTTACAATATCTCGTACAATCCACAGTGGATTATTCGCTCCTGAATAGGAAAGTTTGTTTCCCTGAATTGCACAAAAGGAAATGTCAAGTCCATCCTTGTTTTCCATAGATTCCCCTGTTTGCCGCAATGCCTTGATTATTTTCACCCTGAGCTCGTTGAGAATCAGGTCTGGACGAAGAATATTCTTTTCGTTCACAACTTCATTGAGAAAAGAATTTGCAATCATGCTCATAAATGCGCCCGGCACTCCATGTCCAGTGCAGTCGGCTGCCGCAATAAAGGTAATTCCATCCTTTTGTGAAAACCAGTAAAAATCTCCACTCACAATATCCTTCGGTTTGAATAAAATAAAAGACTCAGGTAATTTTTCTTTTATTTCATTCACATCTGAAAGTATAGCCTTTTGAATGCGCTGCGCGTAATTAATGCTGTCACGGATGTCTTTGTTTTTTTCTTCGATGATCTCGTTCTTCTCTGCTAATTGTTTGTTCGATTCGGCAAGGGCCAGGCGCGAGATAATTTCTTTTTTAGTAAGTTCAGTTCGGGTCTGTATGAAAAAAATGGTAAGGATCGCAATGGTAAGAGTTAACATTCCTCCATTAGCCAGAATATCTGCAGTACTTAACGGACTGAACAAATAGAAAAAAATAAGATTGACAATTAGAGAGGCTGCCACAAGAATGATAGAATACATTCTGCGCCAGAGCACGAATAATCCTCCTCCGATGAATTCAGCCACGTAAGCCATTGTATGCTTTTGAAGTTCCGGAATATCCATCACACTGTACATATACGCATTCTGTACCGAGAACGCTATGAAAGGAATAAAAGCGATTATCTCCGCATTATTCGCAAACTTTTTTCTGAAAAGGAAAAAGGATACAGTGATAGCAGAAACAACAAATCTAAACGAAGCAAAATCTACTATATGTTCTGGAATGGTAAAATAATCGATGAAAGCCCAAAGAGGATTAATAATCGCAGCAACCAAAACGATCATAGTATGGAACCGGAAGGCAGAGGCATTGAGCTCGCTTTTCCAGCCAACCACAGCGAAATGTTTGTCTTTTTCCATTAAGGTTGTTTTTTTGATTTCACTGAACGAGGGTGGTATTTCTCAATTGTGTCTCTCAGATATTTCCTGTCCATGTGGGTATAAATTTCCGTAGTGGTGATGCTTTCGTGTCCCAGCATTTCCTGTACCGATCTGCGTTCGGTACAGG
>SCSP01000295.1 GCA_004297845.1 Bacteroidota bacterium
GACAAACACATAGGGCTTGATCGGTTTGGTGATGTAATCATCCGCTCCTGAATCAAACCCGGTGATCTGAGAATAATCTTCGTTGCGTGCGGTGAGAAAGGCGATTATCACATGTTTAAGGCTTGAGATATTCCGCAGTTCTTTGCACACTTCCATTCCGTCCATACCGGGCATCATCACATCAAGGACGATCAGTTCAGGATTTTCTTTTTTAGCCAGCGAGATCGCATCTTTCCCGTTTGACGCAGTAAGGATAGTGTATCCTTCTTTTTTAAGGTTGTAGCTCAGGAATTCAAGGATATCCGGCTCATCGTCAACTAATAATATTTTATGCAAATCCATAGTTAAATTAATCCGAACAAAAATAGCATACTATCTTTCCCGAAAATCATTACGTCCACTAATAATATTGTTTTAGAATCTGAGTACGAGTGAAAGATTTATCACTTTTCCGTCTATCGGTCCCCAGAGCGTTTGAAAGGCAGGGTTATTAACAGGAGGGATCAGAAAGTTTCTCTGTCTGGCATCTAAAAGATTTTCTCCGTTGAGTACAATGGAAGCATGTTTGAATTTCTTTTCTATCATGGCTGCAACAAAAATGTAATCGGGGGTTTTTGTACCATCTTCCCGGTATTGAAAGCCGGTGTAAGAACCTTCCATGCCGAATCTCCATTTGCTTTTTATCTCGTAGGAAGCCAGTATAGCAGCCCTGTTGCGGGGAGTGTAAGTTACGTAGGGCTGAATGGCATTGTATTCCTGCCTCGCCATCGTATAGGTATATCCGAAATATATTTCCCATTCTTCGATTGACATTCTTAAATAAGTATCCCAACCCATGCTGTTAATATAATTTTTTCCGTTGTGAAAACTTGTAACGCCTGTGCTGTCTGTGGCTGCAATAACAGGTTTGTTGATCTGTGTATAGAAAAATGCGTGATTGAGATACAGGAATGTCTCTTTGCCGATTCTTTTCTTGTAATTGACCTCGAGGTTGGAGCTAAGCGATCTTTCCTCTTTCACAGAATCAGGGATTGGAGCAATTTTATTAAGGTGATACTCTGTGTTTTGCTCAGCGAAAGGATTGGGAGTTACATAGCCCATGGCAATGCCTGCGCGTGAGTACCATTTCTCGTTGAACTTGTAAAGACCTGCAAGTCTGGGTAAAACAAATAAGCCGTAGCGGGAATGATAATCGGTTCTCAGTCCGGCTTCGAGAAAGAGTTTTTCTCCGGGCTTGTAAGTGGTTTGGATAAAGGTTCCAATGGTCTGGTACGTGTAATCTTTCATGAGCGCAGAATCTTTTCCGTTCTTTTCCAGAGAAGTGGTCCATACATTCACTCCCATCACCAGATCATTCTTTGCACGGGGAATGAGGTAAGAAACCTCTCCGTAGCCATTCACCTGCGTTGCATAGAATCTGTATTTGTTTGTGAGCAGGTTTCTGTCGAAAAAACTACCGCTTCCTTTTACGGTGAAAAGATTTCTGCTGGAAGAAGTATGCGTGAACACAATATCACCCGTATTACGGTCTGTTTTATCCTCCTGGTAAAAGGTGTGGAGGGAATCCCGGTTATTTTTTAACGCCTCCATATCGCCTCCTCTGCGTGTTTCGTAGGTGGAAGAAAAACCAATGGCTAAGGTGGTTTTAGTGTCCAGATAAAAGAGTAAGCGGGGATGAATTATCAGGTTCTGAATCTTGGGCACATCCGAAAATCCATCTTTGTTCACGTCAAAGGCATTCTGATAAGTTACTCCTGAAAAGATAGACGCCCCTCTTTTATTTTTTTTCACGGAGCAATAGCCGTTGAAATTCCGCTCCGTAAGGCTGGACTGATTGAGTGTGATGAGCCCTTCGGGTTTTTCGCTGGGTTCTTTTGAAACAAGATTGATGATACCTCCGATGGCGCCTCCGCCATACAAGGTGGATGCGGAACCTTTGATGATTTCGATTTGTTTTAGGTCGATCGGTGGAACCTGCAAAATGCCGAAGCCACCCGAAAAGCCTTCGTAAAGTGGCAGTCCGTCCCGCAGGATCTGTGTGTACTCTCCGCCAAGCCCCTGTATGCGCACATTTGCATTTCCGCTCACAGCCGAACTTTGCTGAATCTGTATCCCTGAAATATCGCCAAGTAAACTTGTGATGTTTCCTGGTTTAATGCCATTCTCTTCATCCATTTCTTCCAATCCCAGCACCTCTGCTTTCATGGGCGCATCTTCAATTCTTGCGTTGGTGCGGGTGGCAGCAACAGTAATCTCTTCAAGGAGCCTTTGATCAGGCTGAAGCAGCGCAGTCAGTAGTGTGTCAATGGGAATTTCCACATTGTATTTTTTCTCCTGATATCCTATGCAGCTTATCGTTACCTCATATCTTCCTTCCAGTACTTTTGGTAAAAATATTTTTCCTTGTATGTCGGCAGTGCCGACAAGAGGGTAAGCGGGAGGAAACTTTGCGTTTGCTCCAGGCAGAATTTCGCTGGTAGTACTGTCTTTTACAATTATGGAAAAACGACTCTGTGCTTTTCCGGAAAGCGCAAATAGAGAGGAAAGAAGTAAGAAAAGAAGGTTACCGCGCATATTTAATGGTCAAATGTACGTTTTGAATCCGATGTATTTTGGAACCAAATTTTATAATTAACATTGTCTTAACATTGAGCAAAAGAATTTGTCTCACTTTTACAACAATTAAAACACTGCCATGAAGAAAACTATTTTCCAGATTGTGATAGTTACAACAATAATCCTGCCTGCCGGCAATTCATTCTCCCAGGATCCGGCCCAATTTAAACCATCCGGTAAAGTATGGGGATATGTGTTCGGAGATTACTATTATAAGGTACATTCCGATTCAATGGATCGTGGGATTGGCGAGTATTCAAAACTTAAGGAAAATACAAACGCATTTGAGCTGAGAAGGGTTTATTTTGGATACGATTACAGCATAAGCGAGAAATTTTCCGCTGAACTGTTGCTTTCCAATGAAAAAAATTACGATGCTTCCTCCAACCGAACCGTATTTATAAAGGCTGCCAATGTGCGATGGAAAAATTTTATTCCGAAGAATGATCTTATTATTGGCCAAAGTTCAACCCCTGCCTGGTCCTTTGTAAGCGAGAAAGTGTGGGGGTACCGTTCTGTTGAGAAAACGATAACGGATATGCATAAAGCCGGAAATGCAAATGACCTTGGAGTTGCGTTGCAGGGGAAACCGGATTCTGTAGGAAATATCGGATATAACTTTATGATCGGAAACGGAACCGGATCCAAAATTGAGAATGATGTATTTAAAAAGGTGTATGGAGAAGTTTACTTTAAATTTTTGAATAAAAAGTTGATTTTGGACCTGTATGGAGATTATGAATTAACCCATGCCAAACCGTATAGAAAAAGCAAAATGACGAACAAGCTTTTCCTCGCTTATCAGGCAGAAAAGCTGACTGTAGGAGTGGAATTACTTAAACAAAAACAGGAAAATTATACTACCTACACAGATTCGGTTCTGGGACAGAGTTCACAGGTTGATGTTTCTCTGTTTTCTGCGGCTGTTTTTGTCAGAGGCAATATCCTGAAGGATAAACTCTCGTTTTTTTTCCGTGCTGATGTATATGACCCGGACTCGGAGTATAATGCTGATTATGTTTATTCCGGAAGCTATTCTGCCTACCATACGGAGATATTTTCGGTATTCGGCCTTGACTTTACACCAAATAAAAACGTGCATTTTATCCCTAATATCTGGTATGCTTCTTACCAAAGCAGGCTGAAAAATGCATCTGGTAAAATGAAATTGGATTATGACCTGGTACCCCGTTTCACCTTTCATTACCTGTTTAAATAACTTAACATTGTCTTAACATTGAACTCCTTTGATTCTGATTCCTTTGCAGGGCGTTAAATCCCATATCTAATAATCCTTAATCCTAAATAACAGTATGGCAAACTTTCTTCAGTTCTTCATCCCTCAAGACAAAAAATTCTTTCCGCTCTTTGAAAGAGCATCGGACAACCTTCAGGCAATTTCAAAAGTGCTGGTAGAAATGGTGAATGCTCCCACTGCCGAAAAACGCAGGGAACTCATTAAAGAAATTGAACGCCTTGAACATGTGGGGGATGGCGTTACGCACGAAATATTTAACGAACTCAGTGCAAACTTCATCACCCCGTTTGACCGCGAAGACATTCACAACCTTGTTTCATCACTTGATGACATTGTAGATGATATTCATGGCACTGCAAAGCGGATACAGATTTATAAAATCGAAACGATTCCGCCTAATGTTGCAAAACTCGCTGAACTAGTTCAAAGCGGTGCAGAAGAACTTCATAATGCAGTAAAAGGACTCAGAGATATGAAAAATGCCGGTAAGATCCGCGAGGCCTGTGTGAAGATAAACAGCATTGAAAATCACGCTGACGATATTTTTGATATGAGCATTGCTAGCTTGTTTGAAGAGGAAAAAGATGCCATCAAAGTAATCAAGATGAAAGAAGTGTATAGCGCTCTCGAAGCCGCAACCGACATGTGCGAGGACGCTGCAAATGCCATTTCTAGTATCGTAATCAAATATGGTTAATAATTTTCTCCTATGACGTTACTCATAATTGTAATAGTGCTTGCTCTGATCTTTGATTACATCAACGGATTTCACGATGCGGCAAATTCCATTGCCACCATTGTTTCCACCAAAGTGCTCTCTCCCTTTAAAGCAGTTTTATGGGCGGCATTTTTTAATGTTATTGTTATTCTGCTTTGTCAGAATAAGCTTTTAGGCTTTGAATTTAAAGTAGCGGACACCATCGCCAAGATTGTAAAGACGGAAGCGATAACGATGACTGTCATTCTTGCAGGATTACTTTCAGCTATTTTCTGGAACCTGCTTACCTGGTGGTACGGAATCCCTTCTTCTTCATCACACACACTCATGGGCGGATTTGCAGGTGCGGCTATTGCCAAAGCGGGTTTTGGTGTGCTGGCAGATGTCGGAAAAATTTATCTTACGCTTGGTTTTATCTTTCTTGCGCCTTTGATCGGAATGATCCTCGCATACATTTTAACGGTTATTATTATGAATGTTTGCGAGAGGGCGAATCCCGGTAAAGCGCAGAACTGGTTTAAGAGACTGCAGTTGGTTTCTTCAGCAGCCTTCAGCCTTGGGCATGGGGCCAACGATGCGCAAAAGGTAATGGGCATTATTGCTGCAGCCATGATTGTATTTGCAAATACAGAAAGCAAGGAGGATTATAAAAATCACCCATGGACTCATGTAAAAACAGTTTATAAAATTGATACCGCTTATTATGCGATGGATTCTTCCTGCCTGATCATGGACACTATTGATGGGCAGCCTGTTTGCGTAGCAGAAAAATCAAACTTCGGAAAAAAGGGAAAAGCAAAGGATAAAACATGGGTGGCTGTAAAATCTTCTGATATAATGTCTGATTTTGTTCGGGATAACAAAACGTATGTGTCTGCTCCCAAGGAGTCTTTCGTATCGGTAAGCGCATTAAAATCGAAAAAGGATATTGCGGATATCCCTATCTGGATACAGTATGCCTGTTTCATGGCCATTGGTCTGGGAACATTATCAGGAGGCTGGCGCATCATCAAAACAATGGGGACACGCATCACAAAAGTTACTCCTCTTGAAGGAGTGGCTGCAGAAACAGCAGGAGCCACCACGCTTTATCTCACCCAGTTGTTCGGAATTCCGGTGAGCACTACGCACACCATCACAGGTTCCATTGTTGGAGTAGGAGTGGCGAAAAGAGTCTCTGCCGTTCGTTGGGGTGTTACCCGCAGCCTGCTCTGGGCGTGGATACTTACTATCCCGGTTTCAGGAACGATTGCAGCTTTGTTGTACTGGATTTTGAGTGCGGTTATGTAAGCCTGAAGTCTGAGATTTTAAGTATACAATTCAGCTGATAGCTAATTCCAATTTTAGATTTCTTAAAAGGAATCCGCCAGAGGTAATCTGACTACCTGTCATACCTTATTAATATCATCCATTCCCTGTCAGTTTTCTGACTAAAATCATGTCATTATAGCCTGAAAAAAGTTTCCTTTGTGCTGTGGCAGAATAGTTGAGTAGCACCTGCTAAACAGCAACAAACCCCGGTCCTAAAAGGGAAACACAAATAACACCCTTTAGGGCGGGGGGTAACAAAACTAAACTATGGGAAAGATTATCGGAATTGACCTCGGAACAACCAACAGTTGTGTAGCCGTAATGGAAGGCAGCGATCCTGTTGTGATACCTAACAGTGAAGGAAAAAGAACCACTCCATCCATCGTTGCCTTTGTGAAAGACGGAGAACGGAAAGTGGGAGATCCCGCCAAACGCCAGGCCGTTACAAATCCAAAACATACTGTTGGATCCATCAAGCGTTTCATGGGACATACATTTGATGAGATTGGCAACGAAATGAAATATGTTCCTTACACCGTGGTGAAAGGAGACGGAGGCGTGCCGCGCGTTGTGATCGAAGACCGCAAATATTCCCCACAGGAAATTTCGAGTATCATTCTTCAGAAAATGAAGAAGACAGCGGAAGATTATCTGGGACAGGAGGTTACAGAAGCGGTTATCACCGTTCCTGCTTATTTCAACGATTCTCAAAGGCAGGCAACCAAAGAAGCAGGAGAGATTGCAGGCTTAGTTGTAAAGCGTATCATCAACGAGCCAACCGCAGCAGCGCTGGCGTACGGACTAGATAAAAAAGGAAAGGACAGCAAAGTGGCGGTGTTCGACCTTGGAGGAGGAACATTTGATATTTCCATCCTTGAATTAGGAGACGGAGTGTTTGAAGTGAAATCCACCAACGGAGATACGCATTTGGGAGGAGATGACTTTGACCAGAAGATCATTGACTTCCTTGCGGATGAATTCAAAAAAGACGAGGGCATTGACCTGCGTAAGGATCCTATGGCGCTTCAGCGTTTGAAGGAAGCTGCAGAAAAAGCAAAGATCGAACTTTCCTCTTCTACCGAAACAGAGATTAACTTGCCATACATCATGCCGGTGGACGGAGTGCCTAAGCACTTAGTGAAAAAAATGACTAAAGCAAAATTCGAACAGATGTGCGATGACCTTTTGCAGCGTGCCCTGGAGCCATGCAAAAAAGCATTGAAAGATGCAGCGCTTTCTACCAGCCAGATCAACGAAGTGATACTGGTAGGAGGAATGACCCGTATGCCCAAGGTGCAGGAGATTGTAAAGAATTTCTTCGGAAAGGATCCGCACAAAGGTGTGAACCCGGACGAGGTGGTAGCGGTGGGCGCAGCAATACAAGGAGGAGTATTAACAGGAGAAGTAAAAGATGTTCTCTTGTTGGACGTTACCCCTCTCTCCCTCGGAATTGAAACAATGGGCGGTGTGATGACCAAGCTGATCGAAGCAAACACAACTATTCCAAGTAAAAAATCAGAAACATTCTCTACAGCAGCGGATAGCCAACCCTCTGTAGAAATTCATATTCTGCAAGGCGAGCGCCCTATGGCGAAGGACAATCGTCCTCTCGGACGATTTATCTTAGACGGAATTCCTCCCGCACCCCGCGGAGTGCCTCAGATTGAAGTGATCTTTGATATTGACGCAAACGGAATGTTGCACGTAACTGCAAAAGACAAAGCAACCGGAAAATCTCAGAACATACGCATTGAAGCAAAGAGCGGACTGAGCGATGCGGAGATCAAGAAGATGAAAGCAGAAGCGGAAGCCAATGCGGATTCTGACAAGAAAGCAAAAGAAGAAGCGGATAAGATTAACTCTGCTGATGCAATGATTTTCCAGACCGAAAAACAAATTAAAGAGTTTGGAGATAAAATTCCTGCAGATAAAAAAGCGGGTATTGAAACAGCTCTGAACGATCTTAAAGCAGCCCACGCAGCACGCGACATTGCAAAGATAGACACCACACTTGCTGCACTCAACACCGTATGGCATGCAGCATCCGAAGAAATTTACAAAGCGCAGCAGCAACAACAAGCGGCAGGAGGCAGTGGCGGTGGCAGTGAACAGCCACACGCTAATGGCAACGGACACGCTAATGGCGGACCAAAGAAAGATGATGCTGTGACGGATGTGGATTTTGAAGAGGTAAAAGACGATAAGCAAAAGTAAATTATACATTAAACGGGATAAAGTATAACATGAATCTTTTAGACTGTCTCGTCCTGTATTAGGATTTACACTTTTAAACGTATAAACAATGACAAAAACAATCAAAACAATCAATAAAAAAGGGGCAATCATTGCCGGGTATCTGACCTATGAAAACCGGGCGTATTGTTGTTTGTGGCATCTACTGGAGTTGAACCAGTGACACACGGATTTTCAGTCCGTTGCTCTACCAACTGAGCTAAGA
>SCSP01000296.1 GCA_004297845.1 Bacteroidota bacterium
CCCGATCTTATGCAACTGCTCCTCAATCGTTTTAACGTAATGCGGATGCGTATGGCCGATGGAGATCACCGCGTGGCCGCCATATAAGTCAAGATATTTATTTCCATTCTTGTCCCACAACCAACATCCGCCAGCTTTTACGGGTTCTACATCTAAAAGGGGGTAAACATCAAATGGTTTCATTAGAAAGCTGATGGTTTTAATTTCAAGCCGGTGGTTTCATCCAATCCAAACATCAAATTCATGTTCTGCACCGCTTGTCCGGATGCTCCTTTGGTCAGATTATCAATCACACTTTGAATGAATAAATTGTCATCGTGTTTTTCAAGATAAAGAATGCACTTGTTGGTATTCACCGCTTGCTTCACATCAGGATTTTTATCGGAAACGGTCACGAAAGGATGCGATTTGTAATATGATTTAAAAATATTTTTTGCTTCTTCAAGGGATAAATTTGAATTCACATAAACTGCTGCCAGAATTCCTCTTGTAAAATTTCCTCTATAAGGAACGAAATTTATTGCAGAAGAAAATTTGGGTTGAAGTTGCTTAAGGCTTTGCGTGATCTCTCCAAGATGCTGATGTTGAAATGCTTTATAAATAGAAATATTATTGTTCCTCCAGGTAAAATGGCCGGTAGCGGATAGTGCCTGTCCTGCTCCGGTTGATCCGGTAACTGCGCTCACATGAACTTCATCGTTCAGCAATTTTTTGTCTGCAAGCGGAAGCAAGGCAAGCTGAATGGCTGTAGCAAAGCAGCCGGGGTTGGCAATGTTATCTGCCTTTTTAATTTCATCTCGATTTAATTCAGGAAGTCCATACACAAAGGTACGTTCCGCGGCTTTTGACTTGAGACTTGAAACTTGAGACATGGGATTTAATCTAAAATCCTGGCTGAGGTCAATGATCTTTATCTTTGTACTGATCTTATTTTCAGAAAGGAATTTAACCGATTCGCTTTGTCCCATGCACAGGAACAACACATCAATCTTATTGGACAGGACAGATGAAAATTTTAAATCCGTGTCCCCAAGCAGATCGCTGTGTACATCGCTAACAGGATTGCCTCCATTGCTTTTGCTGTGTGCAAATGCAATTTCTGCATTGGGATGATTCAGCAGAATGCGGATTAGCTCTCCTCCGGTATATCCTGCGGCTCCGGCAATTCCAACTTGTGCTTGTTTTTTATTTGTCATCATTGGTTATTCCATACCCCCTTCTTCCTTTAGGGTCGGGACTAATTACTCTTCATTTACCCGGTGATAGATCATGGTCTGGTTGGAAATAATTTTTGAAAACCCTTTCACGTCCTCTCCACTCCATGCGTTGTTTATCTCTCCGTATTTTCCGAATTCAGATGACATCAGGTCATGTTTAGAAATAACGCCAATCATACTAAAGCGATAAGGCGCTAACTGAACTTTCACTGTGCCTGTTACATTCTTCTGAGTGCTTTCCATAAATGTTTCCACATTGCGCATCACCGGATCTAAAAATTGTCCTTCATGAAGCATCATACCGTACCAGTTTCCCATTTGTTCCTTCCAGTGAGATTGCCATTTGGTGAGCACATGTTTTTCCAGCATTGCGTGTGCTTTAAGTATGATAAGAGGTGCAGAAGCCTCAAAACCCACTCTGCCTTTGATACCGATAATCGTATCGCCAATGTGAATATCTCTGCCGATAGCGAATGGAGCCGCGATCTCCTGCACTTTCTGAATTGCCTGAATCGGATTTGCAAATTTCTTTCCGTTTACATACGCAAGTTCTCCTTTTTCAAAGCCAAGTTCCAGTTCTTCTTCATTTTTCTTGGTGAGCTGAGTGGGATACGCTTCTTCGGGCAATGCTTTGTCAGAAGTAAGCGTTTCTCTTCCTCCCACGCTGGTACCCCATAGTCCTTTGTTGATGGAATAAAGCGCTTTCTCAAAATCCATTTTCACTCCATTTTCTTTCAAAAAAATAATTTCATCTTCACGTGAAAGTTTCATTTCCCGGATCGGAGTAAGAACCTTGATCTCCGGAATAAGAATATTAAAAATGACATCAAACCGCACCTGATCGTTTCCCGCCCCGGTGCTGCCATGTGCAATGAAATCCGCTTTTATTTTTTTTGCCTGCAGCGCGATGGCTTTTGATTGAAAAACTCTTTCAGCGCTTACGGAAAGCGGATAAACTCCTCCGCGCAAAACATTGCCATAAATTAAAAACCGGATACATTCATTATAATAATTATCCGTTTCATCCAGCGCGTAATGTTTTTTCGCTCCGAGAGAATAGGCGTGCCTCTCTATCTTTTTCAATTCATCCGCAGAAAATCCACCTGTGTTCACAATAGCGGTATGAACTTCAAGTCCTTTTTCTTTGGCAAGCCAGATTGCACAGTAGGTAGTATCCAGTCCTCCGCTGAACGCAAGTAAAACTTTTTTCTTCATTTCTGTAAATTAATGTGAAGAGGATTGACCGTTTCCGGAATTATCACCACGAAATTTATTTAACAAAACATATTGTTTCATCCTGAGCCATCGCTCAATCTTCGCCATCTGCTTACGGATGTCAAACTTCTTTTGTTCGTGCTGTGCAGGATCATACAGCATACCGGTACACAAACACATCTTGCGGTTGTTACGCGTAAGGATATCAACATTGGGACAGCTGTTACATCCTTTCCAGAATTGATCATCCTGCGAGAGTTCGGAAAAAGTAACCGGACGGTAGCCAAGATCAGAGTTCATCTTCAGCACTGCCATACTTGTTGTGATGCCGAAAATTTTCGCCTGCGGATATTTTTGCTTAGATAGTTCGAATATGGCGCCTTTCACCGAAGCTCCCAATCCTTTATTTCTGAATTCGGGATTTACAATGAGTCCTGAATTTGCAACATATTTTCCGTGTGACCAGGTCTCAATGTAACTAAAGCCGGCAAATCTTCCGTCACGGTGCAAAGCAATAATTGCCTTTCCTTCACGCATCTTTTCGATTACGTATTCCGGTGTTCGCTTTGCGATTCCGGTGCCCCGCTGCTTGGCGCTTTCTATATACTGCCTGCAGATATCATCTGCATATTGGAAATGAGAAGAATCCGCCTGCTGAATAATAAATTCAGAAATCGCGATTTTAATTGGAGCCATTTTTAACATAATTGAAGTGTAGGGGGTATAGGGAAACAGGTATTAAAAAAATCGTTCCACAATTCCCTATCCTTTTTCGCATGGCAAATATCAATATAAAAATCACAGGAAGGAAAATTTTTATAAGAAATTTATTGGCAAAAGCTAACAGGACAGAAAGGGGTTACGAGGCCAATAGAAACATTAATTGGACAAACACTCCCAGGAAAAATCCGGCATATACCTGCGCTGGACTGTGAGCACTGAGCTTCAGCCTGGAAAAAGCCACTAACCCTGCCGTGAGAAAAAGTGCGATCAGCGTGAAGTGGATGTTGATCTGAAGCCGGTACGAAACTGCGATCATCATTCCGCAGATGCCGCCTATCGCCACCATGTGTGCGCTGATCATCCAGAAAATATTTATAATAAGCGTTAGCAGGATAAGGAGCGTGGATCCCATCATCATTGCCTGGATGAGGACAGGAATATCCCATCGCATCAGAAGATAAGATTCAGTAAAAAAAAATACTGCGGATGCCAGGTAAGGGATCTTTCGTTCCTCCTTTGTTTTCATTTCCAATGAGCCAATCCACTTCAATTTAAACATCACGATCGCGCTTAACAAAGGCAAAAAGAACGTAGCGAGTAATGTTACCGAATGAATGAACAGCTGAAAATCATTAGAAGGAAACCAAAGTCCGGGTTCATTCAGGTTGAAAATCAGAAACAAACCCATTGTCGGGATCAACAAGGGGTGAAAAAGGTAAGAGGCGATCTTTGCAAATAACGTACCGGAATCCAAAAAAAAATTATTTAGGCACCTCTAAAAACTCAACCTTTAAAAGTAAAAAAAAAAGACACGATACGAACGAAATCCAAATATTTTTCCACATCCGTTGTAGGAGGGAAGGAGGGAACTATACATGAAACGGGATAAAATAGTACCCCCGATAGTTATCGGGACCACAAGTGGTACAGATAGCAGATTTTTTGCAGATTTACAGATTACAGATGGCTGTTTATCTGAAAATCTGTGTGTATCTGTTATCTGTACCATATTTTTGAAAATGTCACAATTTACACCGCGCGTAGTATAA
>SCSP01000297.1 GCA_004297845.1 Bacteroidota bacterium
CATATTTTCCCGCGATGAGCAAAAGCAATTCCAAATGTCGTTGGACTTTCCGGAGTCTAAATTTCCTGCCATTCGTTATTTTATTGGTGATATACGGGATTATGAGCGTTTAATCAGCGCATTCGAAGGAATTAATATAATTATCCATACTGCAGCAATGAAAATCGTTCCCATCGCGGAATATAACCCGATGGAATGTGTAAAGACAAATATAATCGGAGTGGAGAATATTATAAATGCTTGTTTTGCGACAGGTATTGAGAATGTAGTTGCCTTATCCACTGACAAAGCGGCTGCCCCTATCAGTTTGTATGGAGCCACCAAATTATGTTCGGATAAACTTTTTGTAGCAGCCAATAATATCAAAGGAAAAAGGAATATACGGTTTTCAGTAGTGCGGTATGGAAATGTCATGGGTTCGAATGGATCGGTGATACCTTTTTTTCTAAAGAAGAGAAAAGAGGGTGTTTTGCCAGTTACCGACATCAATATGACCCGTTTTAATATTTCCCTTAATGAAGGAGTGGATCTGGTGTTACATGCTTTAGAAACAGCTTGGGGAGGTGAGATATTTGTACCCAAGATACCTTCCTACAAGATAACAGAAGTAGCAAAAGCAGTTGCTCCTGATTGTAAACTGGAGATTGTGGGTATCAGGCCGGGAGAAAAGATCCACGAAGAAATGATCACTACATCTGATTCATTTTCAACATATGATTTAGGTAAATATTATGCGATCTTGCCTCAAGTGCCAAGTTTCAATGTTGAGGAGTATGTAAAGTTTTTTAAGGCTAAACCGGTGGAAATCGGTTTCGAGTATAATTCGGGTGATAATGTTGATTGGGTAGACGCGGCCGAATTGCGTAGATTGATCAAAGAGCATATTGATCCTGAATTTTCAATTTGATTTCATGAATCCGATCCCGTACGGCAGGCAGAGTATTAGCCAGGAAGACATTGATGCTGTAGTTGAAACGCTCAGATCCGATTTTCTTACCCAGGGCCCTGCCGTAGCAGCTTTTGAAAAGGCCTTTTCAGATTATATTGGTGCAAAATATGCTGTTGCTGTTTCCAACGGCACAACGGCTCTTCATTTATGCGCCCTTGCTCTCAATGTAAGGCCAGGTGATAAAGTAATTACCACCCCAATTACATTCGTTGCTTCTGCTAATTGCATCCGGTACTGTGGTGGGGATGTTGTGTTTTCCGATATTGATCCTGCAACTTTTTTGCTTGATGTCGGAAAAGTACGTCAGCTTTTGGAAAAGCATCCGAAAGGGACTTTCAAGGGGATCATTCCGGTTGATTTTTCAGGCGCCTCGGTAGATCTGGAGGTTTTTAGGAAGCTGGCCGATGAGTACGGTATGTGGATCATTGAAGATGCCTGCCATGCTCCGGGAGGTTATTTCACGGACAGTAGATCGAAAAAACAGAATTGCGGTAACGGCAACTATGCCGAGCTGGCAATTTTTTCCTTTCATCCGGTCAAGCACATTGCTACAGGCGAAGGAGGCATGATTACTACAAATGATAAAGCTCTGTACGATAAATTATGCCTCCTGCGTACTCACGGTATCTCTAAAGATCCGTCCAGACTGAAAGAGAATCACGGTGGATGGTATCATGAAATGCAGGAGCTTGGCTACAATTACCGTTTGAGCGACATTCAGGCTGCATTGGGAGTTTCTCAGATGAAAAGAGCATGGGAAGGATTGAAGAAAAGAAGAGAGATCGCGGCAAAATATGATAATGCCTTCGGAAAATCAGGGTTGGATATAATTACACCAGCCCGGACGGACGGACATGCCTATCATCTTTATGTTATCCAGGTAAATGACCGTAAGGGGTTGTATGAGCACCTACGTAAAAACAATATTTTTTCTCAGGTACATTATATTCCAGCCCATACAATGCCTTATTACCGTTTTTTAGGATATAAGAAAGGAGATTTCCCGGCATCTGAATCGTATTACCAGGGTTGTTTAAGTCTGCCTATGTATCCCACCTTATCCCAAAAGGAGCAGGACTATGTCATTCACAAAATCCTTGAATTCTTTGAGAACAGGACTTACGCACGAAATATCACGAAAGTCATTTTTTAGGTAAAATTCGCAGATTAATGTTTCTAAATTTTAAAAATTTAATAGCTTTGCGTAAGTCCTGGAGAAATAATATTTCCAGAATAGCTCTCGGAACTGTTCAATTCGGACTGGATTATGGCATAAGCAATAAGGAGGGAAAAGTACACTATGACGAGGTTATTTCGATCCTGAAATTTTTTCACGAAAACGGATTCAGGGTTTTAGATACTGCTTATGGATATGGCAACAGCGAAGAGGTCATTGGGCATATTTTGTCGGAAGAAGGCCTTCGGTTCGATATCATAACTAAAATTCCTATTTGTAAAATTGAGGAGAGTGCGGCTATTTTCTCCACTTCTCTGGAAAGGTTAAAGGTTAATCAGGTGTACGGGTGTTTGTTCCATGATTATAACTTCTTTAAGGAGAATTCTGATTATTTTATTAGATTTGTTCGGGAGCTGAAAAAGAAGAATCAGATCGGGAAATGGGGCGTTTCTGTTTACCTTCCCGAGCAGATTGAGCATTTGCTGAGCAATAATATTGATTTTGATATTGTTCAGCTTCCATATAATATTCTGGACCGCAGGTTCGAATATTTGTTTGCTGAACTGAATAAGAGAGGGATTGAGATCCACTGTAGGTCGGTTTTTTTACAGGGTTTGTTCTACCTTGGTCCGGATGAGATTCCGGCCAAATTGGCTCCCTTAAAAAAATACCTGGCAATACTAAGAGCATATTCAGACAGTAAAAAGATCTCTTTACCGTGTTTGGCATTGACATTCGTACTCGATAATAAATACATTGATAGAGTGATCATTGGGGTCACCTCGTTAGAGCAGCTCAAAGAGAATATTAAATTAGCCGGTGGTGTTACAGATAAAACCATACTTGCAGACTTGAAACCTGTCAACGTTATAGAAACTGAACTGATAATGCCCACAAACTGGACGAATAACATCGTAGCTATTACCCAGGCGCGATACGGGTCGAGCCGTTTGCCGGGCAAGATCCTTAGGAAGGTCAATGGCAAAGAACTATTGAGGACGCATATAGAACGGATCAGGAAGTCGAAAAAGATCACCAAGTTAATTGTTGCCACTACATTTGAGAAAGAATCGGATGAAATATGCCGAATAGCCAAGGATTGCGGAGCTGACTGTTTTCAAGGTAGTACCCAAAATGTGTTGGAGCGTTTTTACCTGGCTGCCAAGGAGCACAACGCAGATTACGTAGTGAGGTTAACTTCGGATTGTCCTCTTGTGGATCCTGTTTTGATAGACGAGGTAATCGAACATTTTTTCATCAAAAAGGTGGATTATGCTTCAAATGGAATTGTGTTAAGCTATCCCAACGGAGTGGACGTTGAGATAATGAAAATGTCTGTGCTTAAGCAGGCATACGAAAAGGCATTTTTGGATTCGGAAAAGGAACACGTCACCTCATATATCTGGAAAAATGCCGATATTAAAGGTGGGAGTTTGTTTTCTGCATCGGGACTAGTAAATCAAGTTGATTATTCAGGGATCAGGATCACGGTTGATGAAGAGAAGGACTTTCAGTTAATCAGCAAATTAATACAGGAGCTAGGTGACAACAAAAGCTGGAAGGAGTATGCAGATTATATCATCAATAACGAAACTTTGCTGTCTATAAACAATGAAATCTTAAGAAACGAAGGATATATGAAATCAATTCAAAGTGAAATCCAGATCAATTATGTCTCTGATTTTAAAAAATCAGAGCAGCACAGAAAGAAGGTTCATAACCTGATACCGGGAGGCGCCCATACATATTCCAAAGGGGATGATCAGTTCCCTGCTCTGGCTCCTGCAGCGATCACCCATGGAAAGGGAGTGTATGTGTGGGATCTAGATGGAAATAAATATTTGGATTGCTCCATGGGGCTTAGTTCTGTCAGCCTGGGCCACGCATACCAGCCGGTATTGGACAGGGTTGCAAAGGAGTTAGCGAAAGGCGTAAACTTTCAGCGCCCTTCTGTAATTGAAATGGAGATGGCTGAAAAATTTCTTTCGTTGGTTCCCTGCCATCAGATGATAAAATTTGCAAAAAACGGCTCAGCTGTAACTACTGCAGCGGTTAAGTTAGCCAGGGCATATACAGGAAGAAAACTGGTGGCTTTTCCGTCAGATCATCCCTTCTATTCCTTTGACGATTGGTTCATAGGAAAAACACCCTGTAATGCAGGTGTGCCCGAGGAGTTCAGCAATTTGTCAGTTACTTATAAATCAGATGATCTGAAATCATTATCCGATCTGTTTGACAAACACCCTGGACAGATCGCATGTGTGATTGCTGAGCCTGAAAAACAATGGGAGATACCTAAAACTTTTATTAAGGATTCCATTGATCTTGCCCATAAGCACGGTGCACTCTACATATTGGATGAAATGGTAACGGGATTCAAAACTGATTTTCCCGGTTCCATCAAAAAATACAACGTAGAACCCGATATGGCAACTTGGGGCAAGGGGATTGCGAATGGATTCTCTTTCTGTGCATTGACTGGTAAAAAAGAAATAATGGAATCCGGAGGTATCAAGAATGTTGGCAAGGAAAAAGTATTTTTAATTTCCACGACCCATGGCGGTGAAACGCATGCGATTGCAGCCGGCCTGGCCACCATAGAGATATTTCAGACCCAAAATGTGATACAGCATAATCATGTAATGGGAGGGCATTTGTTCAATGCTGCTCAAAGCATGATCAGCAGTAAGGGGCTTTCTGATTTTATTGAGGTGATAGGCGCAAACTGGCTGGTTGCATTCGTTTTCAAGGATAAAATTAAAGAAGTTTGCAATGGAATGAGGACCCTCGCACTTCAGGAAATGATTAAGAGAGGGGTGTTGTTTCAGGGTATATTCATCCCCTGTTTCAGCCACA
>SCSP01000298.1 GCA_004297845.1 Bacteroidota bacterium
TAATCATTGCAGTATAACTTCCTGCCGATAATCCCGTAGCGATTGAGGTTGTTTGCGCGGAAGGATTCCAGAAATAAGTATAAGGCGAAGTTCCTCCGCTGGGATTCGCAGTAGCAGTTCCATTATTATTACCGCAAGATGCAGCCGTTGCCGTTGTGGTAAGCACAGGAATATTTCCGCTCGCAGTGATTGTAACAGTACTGGTAGTTGAACAACCGCTGGCATCGGTAACAACAACAGTGCAACTGCCTGCTGAAAGATTTGTTGCTGTGGAAGTAGTTTGACCGTTGCACCATTGATAGGTGTAAGGAGCAGTTCCGCCAGATGGATTTGCTGTTGCTGTTCCTCCCAACGCGCAGGTTTGAGGAGTGGATGAAGTGGCCACCGATGGGACTCCGGTTGATGTAACAGTAACGGTGGCTGTCTTGGTGCAACCATTGGCATCTGTAACTGTGCAGGTATAATTACCTGCTGCAAGCCCGGTGGCGGCAGATGCATTACCACCCGATGGCGCCCAACTGTATGTAAGACCTCCTGTTCCTCCGCTGGCAGTTACCGAAGCGCTGCCGTTGTTGCTTCCGCAAGCAGCAGGCGTAGAATTTGTGCTTGTTGTGACAGCCGGGGGTTGGGTAATTGTGACAGCTGCGGTAGCAGTGCTTCCATTGGCATCGGTAACCGTGCAGATATAATTGCCTGCACATAGCCCGGTAGCAGTTTGGGTGTTTTGTGCAGGCGATGTGTTCCATGAGTAGGTATAGGGGCCCGTGCCGCCTGAAGGAGCAGCGGTGGCGGTGCCCGTACATATATTATTGCATACAGGATTGGTTTGAGTGGCGTTTACAGCAAGGGTGCTGCCAGTGCATTTTACATATTTGGCCACCCATGCATCATAACTCGTAGAAGCAGGAGTAAGAGTAGTGCTTCCTAATTGCATGGTAAGTTCAAATCCGCCGGATATGCACATGGTATTTCCGGGTTTATCTACGGATATGCAACCGTCCTCAAGTCCCGATGCTCCAGATCGGAGAGCATCAACGCACTTTACATTACAATTAGAATCGAATGTAAGTATAAATAATTGCTGTGCGCCAGGCGGGACAGTTACCGGATAGGAGCCGCCAATAGTAAAAGAAGTATAACTCCTTCCAATAGTAGTAACATCACCGGCATTATCAACCGCAATCCCGCCCGGTATTACACTCAGACTACCGCCTGCAGTCATATAGGTTCCGCAAAGTTCAGCACCTGAAGCTGCATCATATTTAACCATAAATCCATCCCAACCTAAACCTATCGGAAAAGACAGAGAACCAAACGACACACTCGCAAAACTGCCTGACTGATGAACCTTTCCCACAATATAAACAGATGTTCCGGAATTATTAATTGCTATATTCATTGCTTCACATTTCCAATTTTGAATGGATTGTTTTGCCCAAAGCCAATTGCCGGAAGCAGATAATTTGGCTACCATTACGTTATCGAAAGCAGAAGCATTGATGTTAAGCGTGGTAGAACCAAAGGTTACCGAACCCCCATAAAAACTACCTGTCACGTAAACATTCCCTGCATTATCTATTGCCATTTCAGATGCTCCAACATATCCAGAAGCAGAGGTCGGCTGAATCGCTGCTAAAAAATTACCTGAGGGATCGGTTTTAAGCAGTATCATTGCTAAATTTGGGTTAATCAATGTAATTGTAGTTGCACCATAGGTTACAACAGGATTGGAACTTGAACATTCCAACAACCAGTAAATATTACCGGACGATGGGTCAACACCCACATCAGTACCATAATCTACTCCACCCGTATTAATTCCACCAAAAGCATTTGCCCAAAGAACATTGCCATTGGAATCATATTTTACCATACAACAAACACCACTACTTGATGTCGGCAAAGTAAAAGAACCAAAAGTCACCGAATTCGCATACCCTCCTATCACATAAACATTACCTGCAGCATCTGCTGTTACGCCTCTTGCGTTCACATCAGTCGAAATTCCGCTTGCATCTTTTGCCCACAAAATATTGCCGGATGCATCATATTTTGCAACAAACATATTATAGTAAGTTGGGGAAGATAAGATCGTGCTGCCAAAAGAAACCGTACCCTTATATCTGCCTGTAATGTAAACATTACCACTGCCATCACAGTAAACATCATGAGCATAAGAATATCCCGTTGATTGTTTTGCCCATTGCCAGGTGCCTTGGGCAAAAGAGTTGGCAGGAAACAAAAAGCAAAAAACAGGAAGCGCGCAACAAAAAATGTTCAGCGCAAAAGAAGAAAAAAGTTTTTTCATTTTTATTTCTTTTTGGTAGTTATTTATTTTAGGGGATTAGTACATTTTTTGGACCAAAATTATTCCCTTTTGGAAACTCTTTTTTTATTTTATACTGATGAGTTTTTGCGTTCCCGTCAGATTTAATGCCGACTCAATTTTTTCCATTTTTTTACTCAGCGTTTCGTTTTCTGCTTTCAGGCAGTTGATTATTAATTGCAAACTTTTATTTTCTGTTTGCAAATCCTCAATCATTTCCTGCTGCTCCTGCACCGCTTTTACTAAGGGAACAACAACAGCTGCGTAGTTCATGGAATAATTATCATGGTTGTTTTGAGGGGCAAATACAATGTTTTGAGCATTAAAGCCGCATTGCTTTGCCGCCTGTTGCACTTCCTGTGCTATAAAGCCAGCGTGAATTATGTTTGTAGATGCCGAATAATCCGTATCTCTCAAACGAAGATTTTTAATACTATCGGGGTTATTTTGCATAAGAAAAGCATCAAATTTTTTCGTGTCGAATTGATACATAACCGGACGAAGTTTTTTTATAAAATCCAATCCTGCCACCTCCTCTTTTACATTGAATTTGAACCGGCCGTCAGAAACCGTTGTCCATGCAGTTTGAGTTTCAACCGGATTAACATTTACATCGCCAAAACGCCCTTTATTACTCGCAGTAACTGAAGCGTTACTGCCTATTGCCGTAGAATTAGTAAGATTGAAGCTAACATCAGCCATATAACCTATAGCAGTATTATTATCTCCGGTTGAAACTGAAGAAAGAGCGCTTCGTCCAACTCCGGTATTGTTGAATCCAGTGCTGATCCAACTAAGGGCTTGCAGTCCGACACCGGTATTAGCATATCCCGAGGTCGCCT
>SCSP01000299.1 GCA_004297845.1 Bacteroidota bacterium
GGAGCAAATGCCATGGTATCGGCCAGCAACTCCTTAATATTAGGAAGCAACGCCAATATTGGAATTGGCACTTCCTCTCCCACACAAAAACTGGAAGTTTCAGGCGCCATTTACAGCAGCGCAGGCGGGTTTAAATTCCCCGATGGCAGCGTGCAGACCTCCGCTTTTTCTGCAAACTCAATTAATGCTCTTGCATGGCAGATAAATGGAAACAGCGGAACCACTCCCGGCACCGATTTCATTGGAACCACCGATGTGCAGGATCTTGTTTTTAAAACCAACAGTGTAGAACATATACGCATTACATCCACTGGCGATCACCCAGGCAATGTGGGCATTGGAACGGATAACCCACAGAAAAAACTGCACGTAGTAACCACGCATACCATCTGTTCTACCTGCATTCCCGCATCGCATGAGGGAATACGCTTAGAGGAGCAGACTACTTTTTCAGACATACCTTCTTCTTCTCCTCCTCCAAGCGTATGGGATTTGCTGCCGGTTGGATCAGGCTTTGGAATAAAAACGCCAAGCGGGATTCCTAAATTCATGATTTCAGGCGCTGGTAATGTGGGGATTGGAACAACAAATCCTCTGGCAAAACTCGAGATAAAGGGTTCAGGCACTCTCAACACAACTACTGCTTTAAATGTTACAAATAGTAACGGTGTATCTGCGCTTATTGTAAAAGGAGATAATAATGTTGGAATTGGAACTGCAAATCCTCAAGCGAAACTGGATGTTCAAACCAATGGAGCATTAAATGAAATTTCCACGAACTTTAGTGAAACATCTTCCAGAAAAATATTTGTTGTTCCCCATCTCAGCGCTGGCGCTTATAATGGACTTTCTAAGCAGGATGATATGGGAATTTTCTGGACAGACGGATTGGATAATGTTTTAGGAGGACGCAATCTAAACGCTGGTCTTGTACTGGGTCCATGGGATCATGGAACAACAGTAGGATTAAGAATTACACATGATGGAAAAGTTGGGATTGGAACGGCCAATCCGCAAGAAAAATTAGAAGTCATGGGCAATGTTGTCATTAATTCGGGCGATGTTGAAATCAATTCCTCTGACAACACTGCTGCTACTTCCGCTCTCTCTGTTTCTGACAATGCAGGCGTTTCCTTGATGAAGGTAAAAGCTGATGGGAAGGTATCGATCGGGGTAGAGGACAGTAAACTCACCAACGCTAATCCTGGCGCGCAATATAAACTTTATGTGGCAGGAGGAATTATTACCGAAAGCTTCAGAGTTGCATTGAGAACTAATGCCATATGGGGCGATTGGGTCTTTGATGAGAATTATAAAAATAAAAGAATGACGTTTGAGGAGCAAAGCAAATACTATGCAAAAAACAAGCACCTTCCAGGAATTCCATCGGCATCCGAAATAAAGAATGCGGGCATGGATGTTTCAGATATGTTTACCGCTGTAGTAATTAATCTTGAGGAAGCTCGTTTAGATGCTCTGCTGTTAAACAAAGAGAACCAAGATCAAAAAGAAGAAATAGATGCTCTAAAAAAACAATTAGAGCAGCAACAACTAGAAATAGAAAAAATAATGAGGGAAATGAAGAACTTAAAAGGAAAGAGTAAGGGCCAATGAAAGCATTTTTACCACTTTTTGTGATTTGTTGCTTAAGCACCACTACTTTTTCTCAAGACAGTACGAACTTGAGCAAAAAGGTAAAAATCATATTTGGATTAAATGTGTCTCATGTTTTATCCGAGTTTGGAGGGAATGACTATGCTCTTTCGTTATCGATTATGGCTAAAGCAAAATTTAGACACTATCTATTTGTTGGACCATTTTTTGTAGGGCGAAATTCGATTGATTCGAGAGATTTTCACATTGATACGCATGGATTTCAGGCTGCATATAAGTTTTGCCATAATAAAAAACACAAAAGGGTTGACCTTTATTTTGAACATACTTTACAATATTTAAAATACAACTATAATTACTATGGCTATCATTATGATGGGTATTATTTGCACAATTATTTGGGATATGGTCTCAACATTAATGTTATTTCGGGCTTATACGCAAACTGCAGTGTAGGACTCGGAACCGCGATGCACAATAGCTATATAGGTAGCACTTATTATGGAAGAGACAATTATGGAGCTATAATTATTAAAACGGGTATCGGCTATAATTTTTAAACATGAAAAAAAATATTTTTACACAACTTCTTTTTTTGTTTGTATGTTATCCTTTATTTTCACAGACTAATTTAGTGGGTAACCATAGTTTCGAAACTGGTCCTAACACGCCACACTTTCCCTGTCAGGATGCAGGTTATTTCGATTTTGACTCAGACATTGATAAATGGAGGAATGCAGAAGTAAATCCTAATAGCTGTAATGCCCTTGGTCAACATCATTGCAGCCAAGCCGAATGGTGGGACTATAATCTTTGCACTCCAGCTATGCCGCAACCAAAAACGTCAGACAGGTGTATTAGATTACAAACAGGCTATGGCCATGATTTTTCTGATGGCATTCGGACAGAGTTGAGTCAGACATTAGAGCAGGGCAAGACGTATAAATTGAAATTTAAATTTGCGGCAGAAGCAGTAGAAAATTTGACATTACATATTTATTTCACTGAGAAGGGAAAGCGCTGGTTTGACAATGGTCAGAAATTGGAAATTACCCGCTTTAATCAAGCCGAGTTGACTCCATACAATGCTTATCAATGGTACACAATTGAAAGATATTTTACAGTGCCGAATGACAAGGAGTATTCTAAATTGAAAAATATAGTTTTTTATTATTGGAATGAATTGCAAGGTGTATGTTTTTTAGATGATATTGAATTATACGATAATGGTTGTTGTCTAGAATATATGGTTTATCAAAACACAAGTGCTCTTCCAGATATTACTCGTGTTGATAAATATATTGTAGCTGGTAATAGTGTTAATCCATATGCGCCTCCGGGAGATGTTAATATTTTGCCCGGACAAAATGTATCCTTTTATGCTGGTGTTTCCTATTCCGTCCCATATCCATTAAGCACTGCATCACCGGGTTTTTATGCTGCTCCTGGCTCTAACTTTTTTGCTAATATAGAGGCATGTACGCCAACTACTTCTCTCACTCTATGGCCGATTAGAACAAGCATTATACCAAATGTCTTTTCTCCTAATAATGATGGCGATAACGATCGATTTTGTATAACTGCACAGGGTTACTCCTCGTATCATGTTAAAATTTATAATCGTCATGGGAAAAAAGTGTATGAGGCGTTCAATGATTTCCAAAATGCAGATGCGAATAATTATACCAATTCAATTAATGCAAATTATCAATGTTTATGGGATGGTTCTACAGGACCAGATGAGGGTTGTGTATCTCAAGGTCAATATAATTATTCAATTACTCTTTTTAATTGTAATGAGTCAGCAAATTTTTTAGGCACAGTAAATAAAATAGACCCAGGTTGTCGTTTAAACGGTTCGGGATCAAGCATCGATTCGATGAATATTGTAAACGCTCCTAATCATGTTTTGGTAACCCCCAATCCTTCGGCAGGGTTGTTTACTTTGATAACAAATGAAAAGGAAGTTAGTAGTGTATTTATTTATGATGGATTTGGGCGGGTAGTTTATAATTCCAGCAATCTTTTCGGTAATCAAATAGTTTTGAATTTGTCTTCTCAGCCAAATGGAGTTTATTTTTTGAAAGTGCAAACTGGTGAGTCTGTTTACTCTCATAAGTTAGTTGTTTCCGGTGAAGAAAAGTAATGCCGCAAACAATAGTCCGTGTCAAAGGACTCTTTCGGAGAGAACCGGATTATATGAGCGTAGCGCGGATGCAATACGCAACTGCAAAAGGTGATTATACAATAAATAGAAAACCTAAGCGTTCGCTACTAAAATGAACCTCCTCGACCCAGAGGGTCGAGGTATCAAAGATCCAAAGACAGTTGCACTCTATGAAATTGTTTGTACTCGCCACCCTGCCCAGGGTTGTTGAATTCTAACAACAGGGTGTTTAAAAGCCCTTAAAAATCAAGACATCTGAGCTTTCAGATGACTGAACTTTGCAAGAAAAGAAACGCTATGCAATTACTCAGTCATTT
>SCSP01000300.1 GCA_004297845.1 Bacteroidota bacterium
ACAATTACTATGCCAAAGACGAAGATACAATTTACTTTATTGCAATCACCGATATTTCAACATTCATTTTTTTAGGAAGGGCAGAAACTTGTATGGTTTCACGCGCTGGAGGGTTTTCCGGAAAGTATTTGGCGTAAACTTCATTCATTTTGCTGAAATCATCCATATTAATCAAAAAGATGCTGGATTTGACGATGTCGCTCATTTTCATTCCAGATTCTTCAACAATGGCTTTGATATTTTCCATTACCTGTCTTGTTTCATTCTCAATATTCGATGTATCCATCTTTCCGGTGGAAGGTATAAAAGCAATCTGCCCTGAAACAAAGAGGGTATTTCCGCGCAAGATAGCCTGGCTGTATGGTCCGATTGGTTTTGGGGCTTTTTCTGTGTAAATAATGTTATTGGGTTCCATGTTGTTGATTTTTGAATAATAATAAAATATAAGTGTGCCAGATGAAGCGATGATTAATGCCGCAAAAAATATTTTTTTCAAGATTTTTATTTTTTTGAAGAAAAAATTTGCCGGAGCGAAGATTGATTGCTTTTCGAGAAAACGCCCCTGTTCACATCCCGAATATCTTCGATGGAGTAGAAGGCATCCGGATTGTATTTTTGAATTATGTGGATGATCGGATCAATATTTTTCCTTTTAACGACCGTTAGAATGATCTTGACAGGCCCTTTTGCTCCCTGTGCATCAACTACCGTTGTTCCGTGATTTGCTGATTGCAGCTTTGTAATAAGTTCTTCGCAGTCCTGATGCGAGATGATCCGGATGATCTGAAGTCCAAGCGCGATCTTTTCTTCGATCAGCAGTCCGATGTAGTTGCCCATCGCAAAACCGCCTGCCCAGGCTATGTAGCAGGCAAAATTATTCGCCTGTTTCATGATCTGGCTTACAATAATGATCCAGATCAGCACTTCAAAAAAACCAAGCAAGGGAGCAACACTTTTGTGCCCGCGCGCCATCAATACATGTCTCAGCGTACCCAAGGTAACATCACCTATCCGCGAGGCAAAAATTATAAGAGGAAGTATTATCCAGTTGTAGTAGTCAAAACTGTTCACAAAGACTTATTCAGTTAAAATTATTTTTTTAGTAAATATTCTGTCCTCTGTTTCTATTTTAAGGAAATATATTCCATATTTCAGGGATGTGATATTCACAGTTTCCTGTTTTCGGGGCATTGAAATTTTGTGTACCAATTCCCCGATACAGTTGTAAACGGACAGTTCCGCATTGGTTTTAAGCCCTGAGATACTGAATTCTCCGTTGCTTGGATTTGGATATACAGATATACTATGAGAATTATATTCAGTTATTGAATTATTAAAAGCAACACTAACACTGCTGCACTGCGTACAGTTATTGGTATCCGTAATACATACAGTATAGTTTCCAGGCAAAATACCGGTAATGGTTGGTGTTGTATATATTGTGGGAGTAGTCATCCAAAAATATATATACGGGGCAGTACCTCCTGCAGGTATAGCTGTTGCAGTTCCATCTGGGCAAGTGGAGCAAGTGGCTGGCGTGCTTGTAAGACTCACTGAAAGGGCAGTAGGTTGGGTTAATACAACTGTATTTGTGGAGGTACATCCTCCAGCATCCGTTATCATCACGCTGTAATTTCCCGCTGCTAAACCACTTGCGTCTTGTATCGTAGTAGCATTGGACCAAACGTATGTATACGGACTTGTCCCTCCGGCAACTGTCAAATTAACTGATCCGTTCCCCCCGCTGTTGCATGAAATATTTGTCGGGGATACTGAATTTGTAATTGCCGCAGGCGCAGTTACCGTTACGGTGTTTGTCGAAGTACACCCATTTGCATCGGTGATCATTACACTGTAATTACCAGCCGTTAAACCTGTAATATCTTCAACCGTTGCTGCGTTCGACCATACATAGGTATATGGCGCGGTGGCACTCGAAAGGGTAAGATTGATGGAACCATTGCTGCCTCCGTTGCAGGAGGGTGGAGTAGGAGTTACCGTATTTGTAACGCTGCAAAAATTATATTGGTACAAATTATTTACCTGTCCTCCCGTATAACCCATTCCAACGTATCCGAAATTTCCTATAGAGAAACTGCTGGTATGGCTTCGCACAGAGCCGATGAATGTGGCAACAGGACTCCATGCGTTTCCAATCGGATCGTATTTGTAAAAATCATTGTACAGTGTTCCAAGATTATTCGATCCGCCTGTTCCTACGTATGCATTTCCGGCAACTACAAATGCAGCGGCTCCTTCGCGTGCTGCGCCCGTAAAATTTGCTCTTGCAGTCCATGTGTTAGCTGTGGTGTCATATTGGTAGAGTGTGTTGTAGTAAGTCGAGGAAGCTGCATTTCTACCAAGGCATAAATATCCACTTCCGCTTATAGAAAATCCCGAAGCACTGGCGCAAGCGGTGCCTGCATAATTTGCTTTCGGTGCCCAGGTATCGCTTACCGGGTTATATTGCCAAAAGTCGGTAAGCGCTGTGCTGCCTGTATATCCTGTTCCGATATAAACTCTGTTTCCTATCACAAAACAGGCTGCGTCCATTCTTCCTGCTCCTCCAAAATCAGCAACCTGCAACCAACTGTTTCCCGTTACATTGTATTTCCAAACATCTTTCACATAACTTGGCGTAGCAAAGCCGGTGCCAATGTAACCTGTCCCATTTACGGCAAAGCCGATCGCTCCATACCGTGCTGCCCCTCCAAAATTAGCTTTCTGTGTCCATGCATCGGTGGCGGGGTTGTATTCCCAGAAATCAACCCTGGCAGTGCCGTTGTAACCTGTGCCAATGTATCCAAGCCCGTTGATTTCAAATGATGCGCCTTTGGATCTGCCGGCACTTGCGGAGCCAAGACTTGCTTTGGTTGTCCACGAACCTTGGGAAAGGGAGGAGTTGTGAAACGCAAAGCAAATGCAAACAACTAACAGGATACTTTTTTTCACAAGGATCTATTTTATAATAATCATTTTTTTTATTTCAGTCATTTCCCCGGATATCAGCACACAATAATAGATGCCGGTTGAAAGGTGTGCCCCGTAAAATTCTATGCGGTGAGTTCCATAGGAAAATTCTTTATCAACCAGCGTTTGCATCAATTTTCCATTCATATCGTAAAGGTTCATCAATACATTTGATTTTTTTGAAAGTGAAAAAATGATCGTGGTAGAATTTTCAAAAGGATTTGGATAATTGCTCAGTCCAAAATTTATTTTTGTATCATCATTCACCGATACAATATCATGGATGCTGGTAATGTTGGCCGAAAATATCCCCCGTGAATGTGTCCCAACCACAACCAATCCGTCTGACGAACGGAAATCGATCATGTCGCAGATGGAATTTCCAATGGTTGCTGCTCCCTGCTGTACCCACAGTGTTGAAGTGCCGTTCAGGTTGCTGGTTGCATACAGCCCGGTGCTGGTAGCTGCCAGAAAAACAGTTCCATCAGAAACAGGCAGGATACTCAGCCATCTGACAGATGGACCCGTTCCGGACCCTGAGGTATTGGAATTTTGTTCCAGGTTGCCAGCCACCTTTGTCCAGATAGGCGCTGTTGAGTCCGCGTTGGCAGAGTAGAAAATGCTGTACACCCCGTAATTGGAAAATGAAACCATCACATTTCTCGCATCAAGCGGATCAATGGCAACGCAACTCACGTAGGAACCGGCAGGAAATCCGTTTGTTCCCGTAGCTGTGATGTCTAATGCAACCGGTGTTCCGCTACTTGCGTTGTTTATCCTGTAAACTTTCTGATTATTGGTGCCGTAGTAGACCATGTTTGCTGGGTTTTTTGAAACAGACACCGCTGTTATTTTTGCGCCCGAAGTCGGAACAGTATCGGGGAACATTATCCATCCCGTGCTGATGGAATCCCATCCTCCGGGAAGCGAAGGGTTTTGAAGGGAGATACTATTCAAATTGTCATTCCTCCATAAATTTTTTCCTCCTGCCAGATACATAATATTATTATTGTTTTGATCGAGGACATAAGGATTTATGAATAAATATCCTTTTCCTCCTATAGGGTCAATTCTCCTGCGGGCAGTTACAGTGCCGGCAGCGTCAAGCGTCATTTTCTGCATCTTTCCGTTTTGGATGGAGAAGTAATAACTCAGCTTATTATTTGCTATCGCGCAATAGGAACCATCTCCGAAGTATTGGGTTACCCAAGGGGTCTCTGGATGGTTCGAATTAACAAACCAACTGTTGTTGTCCTGCGTTCCTCCTATAATCGTACTGTCGTTTGCCGTTGCATGATCCAGCGCCACGGTATAAAACATGGAGGTGAGATATCCGTTATTCAATTTTGACCATTCAACCGTACTCGCCATGCAATCGGTGGTTTTGAAGATTCCCCCATCACTGGTGCTGTACATAATGGATGGATTCAATTTGTCAAAAACAAGTTCATGTTGGTCGGAATGGTGGTTCAGGTAACTGCCTATAGAGGGAAGAGTTGCTCCCTGCAGATATCCCCCGATGTAAGTTGTATTGTTGGGAGTTTTAAAGCCGTTTGTGGAACGATAGAGATTTGTTCCTCCCAGAAAAACAATGTTTGTATCCGTTGGGTGCATTTTTATAACCATATCGTATCCGCCCTGCACATTCTGTTTGTCAAAGGGTCCCCCTGTTGTAGGCAGGTTGGGAGAAAGATCAAACCATTCAGGGCTTATGCTATCGTGCTGATATTTCCATAGACTATTCCATTCAACAGCGCCTAAAAAATTTGTATCCGGTGTTCCGTAACCGGTTGTTGTTCCTATCCAGAAGTAAACCTGATTTTCATCCGAAGGAGAAATTCCGATCTTCACCCTTCCATATTTCGCAGGAAAATTTGCCGGAGTGATACTCGTCCAGTTTGTTCCATCCGCAGAACGCCAGATACCTTTATGTGCACCTCCATCGCTGCTAAGGGTTGCGTAAACAGTTCCCATAGGAGATACGGCTACATCTGTAAAATAAGAATAAGGTCCGGCTATACCTGTACCTCTGGCCACCGTCCAGCTGGTTCCGCCATTTATACTTTTGTAAACAGTATTGTAAACTGCTGCATACACCACCTCATTAACTGCATCTGCCGGATTGGTTGCAACATTCCAGATTATCTCCCATTCCTTGTCAAAGGTCTGTGGAGTATTAAACGAAGTAGAAGAAAGTGCATTCCATGTCTGTCCTCCATCGCTTGATTTGTACATTCCGTTGCCGAGGTAATATCCGTTTGCACCGCCCCCGCTTGCAGATTGTCCGTATCCTTCGCCCGTGCCTATGTACCATGTGTTTGTTTTTCCTGTACGGGCATCCTGGGCAATGCAGGTAACACTTTGATGCTCCGCACTCCAGTTTTGTGTCCAGGTTTTACCAGTATCAGTGGACATCCACATTCCTCCGGAAGCGCTTCCGGCAAGAAATTTACCGGGATTGGATGCGTCAATAGCAAATGCACGTGTTCTTCCGCCAACATTCCAGGGACCTCGTGATTTCCAGGTTGAGGACTGAATTTTATCGCCTGAATTTGAAGATCGGCCAACATCGTTTATCCTATATCCCGGAAGAGTGGCAGCGTATTCCAATTCTAAGTTGCGGATGTTGGCAGGTATTTTTCCTGTCTCAGGATCGTGCAGACGTTGAAACTCCCATTCTGCCCTTCCGGTTATGCCGGCTCCTTCGCTTTGAGTAGCGCTTTGTCGGGTATTTTTATAGGATGTTGTATCTGTGCTTGAGAGATAGATTACTGTTCCGACAGAAAAAAGCAACGCAGGAACAAACGAGTAAAATTTTTTCACGGAGGGGCTAAATTTATTGTGCGATAAAAGTAGGAAATTTGACGAGGAAAGGAAATTTTATGAGATAGAAATTATGAGCTAAATATTATCATTTTAACACCTCATATACCACCGCATAGATTAATTGCTCCCAAATCGCGTATTCTTTTGCCGAAGGATGTAAATTGTCTTTTGATATCAGGTCATGATTGTCTTTCATTTCTTGCGAAACAGGAAATAGGTCCACGCTTTTCAGATTTCTTTTCTGAGCCTCCTCCTGAATTATTTTATTGAATTCAGATAAGCCCTCGCTGATGTTCCTGCTTTTTGAATATTTAGGACCTTCAGGCGCAGCGCTGAAATCCGGAATTGTAATGAGGACTAACTTGCTTTTATCCTTGAGCGTTTTTTGTAGGTGATCAATAATAAAGTTGAGGTTCTTGTGAAATGTCTCTGCGTTTACTCCCTGCACCCAATCGTTCACCCCAATTAAAAGTGTAGCGAAAGCAGGGGAGGAAACATCAAAGACTGGCAGCTCATTATCAATAAGGTCTTGGGTGGTCCATCCGGTGCGTGATGGATTGGCAACAAGCTGAATGGGTATTCCTGCGTTGCTCAGTCTTTCGGTCAGAATAACAGGCCAGGATTCTTCCCAGTTTGCTCCTTCGCAAATGGTGTATGAATCGCCCAAGGCAACGTAACGTATTATCTTTCTGTCGTCCGGGTCAGTTTTGTTTCCCATTTCGCCAAGCGAAAAAACAAAAGTAAACAATACAAATAGTATTGAAAGATATTTTACTGACATCTTCCGAACAGATTGGTTGATTAAGCAAATCATTATATATTTAACTTTGTGTGTTTAATTAACTTATTCAACCATTCGACTCAATTAACATTTCCGCCATGTCCTATCAATTCATAAAATTTGCAACAGAAGATTCAGTAGGGAAAATCATTCTAAATCGCCCTGAGACACTCAACAGCTTTAATCGCGCAATGGCAAAAGAAATGCAGCATGCGCTGGATGCAGGTGCTTCAGACAAAAATATTCGCGCAATATACATCACCGGTGAAGGCCGCGCCTTTTGTGCCGGACAGGACCTGCAGGAAGCGCTTTCTCCGGATGTGAAAATAGCGGATGTTGTGAGGGAGTCATACAATCCTATCATCCAAAAGATACGGAACATTGAAAAGCCCGTTGTTTGTGCGGTGAACGGAGTTGCAGCAGGTGCCGGGGCAAATATTGCCTTTGCATGTGATATCACCTTTGCAGCAGACAGCGCTACTTTCATTCAGTCCTTTGCGAACATTGGTTTAATACCTGACAGTGCCGGAACATTTTTTCTTACTCGCCTGGCCGGATTGCAGCGCGCTTCTGCCATGACTATGCTCGCTGAAAAAGTTATAGCGCAGCAAGCCATGGAATTCGGACTTATCTGGAAGGCGTTGCCGGATGACAGACTTCAGGAAGAGGCATTCGGAACAGCAAAAAAGCTTGCGGGTATGCCTACCAAAAGTCTCGGGCTTACCAAGCGTTTATTTAATAAAGGTTTGTCAAATAATCTTGAAGTGCAGTTAAAGATGGAAGAGCAACTTCAGCAGGAGGCGGCTAATTCATTCGATCACAAAGAAGGTGTAAAGGCATTTTTAGAAAAGAGAAAGCCTGTTTTTACAGGAGAGTAACTTTTAGTGCGTTAATTTAACCAGGTAAACCAGCAAGGCCAATATGATTGCAATGCTTACCAGCGTTACCCATACATTTTTGTAATGGATTTTAATCATCTTCAAATCCGATCGGTAAGCCATTATCAGCATAACAACAAAGGAAATAATAAAGATCAGCGCAAATATCTTTTGTCCTTTTGAAAATGGCATATTTCCTTTATTTATTGTAAAAATATGAAAGCCTTTGATAGAAAAACCGCATCAAAATTAATCTTATATTTGTGGGAATTAACAACATACCTCATAAAGTGGCGATCAAAAGCAATGCGATAGTTGATGTTAAGGATATTAAAAAGGTCATTAAGACTTTTGCCAATAACTGGTTGATAATCGTTTTTTGTGTTGCAATTTCAGCTCTTTTAGCCTTTCTGTATTCTTATAAATTACCCAGGATTTACGGAGCAAAAATGCAGCTTCTTCTTTCCTCCTCGCAAACGTATTCTTATCAGGATAAGCTTTTTGAGGGGTTGGGCTTATCCACTGCAAACTACGAGAGAATGTCAAATGAATTACGCGTTATTACTTCCACGGACCTGCTTTCTCAAACAGTGGCAAAACTTAACGCGGGAATATCCTATTTTATTGTAGGTAAAGTTTTAACCAAGGAGGTTTATTCCGGAACTCCCTTTCTTGTTGAAGCTCAGATATACTCGGATGGTTTTTACGAGTTCCCATTTACTTTTAAGTTTATCGATGTGAATTCATACGAAATCTCATACGATGAAAACGAAGAGAAGGTGGTAAAAAAATATGAATTTGGTGTGCCTGTGATTAATAATAATTATTACCTGCTGGTTAATAAAACAGCCGCTGTAAATCCAACTACCGTTTCGTCTTTTCCTATTTACCAGTTTGTAATACATAATAACCAGAATTTACTGTATCAATATAAAAATTCCATAAAAGCGGAAAACCTTGAGTACACGGGTATTTTAGAATTGAATCTGGAAGACGAAAGCCCCGAACGGGCAGAAACATTTTTAGATACCCTTGCCCGGGTTTATATCAGCAACTCGCTTAAAACAAAATTTACTATCAATGCGAATACAATTGTTTTTATTGACAAGCAGATCCGTGAGATACATATCATCCTCGATTCGCTGGAGAATATGCTTGACAGCTTTAAAGAGCAAAAAGATATTTTAAATCTCAGTAAAGAAGAGGACACCTACTACAGAGAACTCACCTCCTTTGAAGCAAAAAAAAGAGGACTTGAAATGCAGCTAAAGGGAAGCTCCTATCTTAAGAATTATATTGTTTCGAACATGAACAAAGAGCTGCTCCCTCCTTTTGCCTATATAGATAACAGTGATGCTTATTTGACCAATGCAATAACAAAACTGTACGATTATCAGGTGAATATAAACAGTATGTTATTTTCTTCAACAGAGAAAAGTACAACAGTAAAGGAAATGGAGTATAAAGTGGAGTTGTTGAGGAGTGATATTTTGAAGTACCTCGCAAGTTCCGAAAAGGCAATAAGTGAAAAGATACAGGCAGTTGAGGAAGAAATCGCATTTTATGAAGGGCAGTTAAAAGGCGTTCCGCGAAATCAGAGGCAGATGCTTAATATAAACCGGAAAATAGGAGTGAATGAGAAGATGTATCTCTATTTGCTTGAAAAAAGAGCGGAAACTATTATCGCAAAAGCAAGCATTATTTCTGACATTTCTATTATTGAATCTCCTCATTCGATAGGAATTGTAAAACCGGAACTTCCAAAAATATATTACACTTTCACCAGTCTGGGATTATTGGTATCTCTGGTAATAGTATTCCTGAGAAGTATATTATTTGGGTCCATAGAGTCTGTTGAAGATATGCGGGATCTTACAAACTTGCCTGTTGTAGGGGAAGTGTTCCATGCCAAAGAGGCTAAAGCCTCCTACCTGGTTGTAGACACTCAACCGCGTTCGTTCATTGCTGAATCCTTTAGAGCCCTTAGAACAAATCTGGAATACCTTTCTCCCGATGTAAAGAACAAAGTGATACTGATTACTTCAAACAGTCCCTCAGCAGGAAAAACATTCTGCTCGGTTAACTTAAGCGCAATTCTTGCTAAAGGCGGAAAAAAGGTATTGTTGTTGGAATTAGATCTGCATAAGCCAAAAATTCATACAGCCCTGCAATTAAAATCAGAGATAGGTATTAGTACGGTTCTGATTGGAAAATGCACTTCCTCTGAGGCTGTTATAAATTCACAAATAGAGAATCTGGATGTTATTCTTTCCGGGCCTACTCCTCCCAATGCTTCCGAATTAATTCTTAGTGATAATTTGACAGGATTGCTATCGTATGCTAAATCGAAATACGATTACATTATTATTGATACCCCTCCTATGGGAATTATTTCGGATGCACAGGTTTTGATGAAACACTCCAATATTAATTTATTTGTAATTAATTCAAGAAGGGGTTCGTTTGAGGGATTGCAATTTGCCCATACCATGATTGAAACTCAAAAAATAAGCGGAAGTTTTGCATTTATTTTGAATAGTGTAAAGCCAAAATATTCACGCTATTATTACAAGGGATATAAATATAACTATGGAGAAGGTTATATCCATCAGGGTTAATTTATTTTAAAATTAAATTTTGTGGAGAAAGAACAATGGAGCCATATTATTCGTGCCCGTACGAATTGGTTTGATTTTGAACTGAATGAAATATGGCGTTTTCGCGATCTGCTTTTTCTTTTTGTCAGAAGAGACTTTGTTGCAGTATATAAACAAATGCTTCTTGGTCCTTTGTGGTTTGTTCTTCAGCCTGTTTTTGCTACCCTTATTTATACGGTCATATTCGGCAAAGTTGCCAAAATACCTACTGACGGAATCCCTCCCGTGTTATTTTATATGACCGGAATTACCGCATGGAACTACTTTGCCGATTGCCTGAACCGAACTTCTTCCACTTTTACAGCCAATGCCGGTATTTTTGGCAAAGTTTATTTTCCGCGTATGATAGTGCCCTTGTCTAACATAATTTCAAGCCTCATAAAATTCGGTATTCAGTTTTTGCTGCTGTTGGTCTTTATTGCGTTTTATTATTTTAAAGGAGAAAATGTTCATCCCAATGCCTGTATGCTTCTTACTCCTTTCCTGATACTCATGATGGCAGGCATGGGGCTTGGAATTGGCATCATTGTTTCCTCACTTACCACTAAATACAGGGACCTGCAGAATTTCATGGGGTTTGGAGTGCAGTTGCT
>SCSP01000301.1 GCA_004297845.1 Bacteroidota bacterium
GAAAAAAAATTGAAGCACACATTGCGCTCCGAAAACTTCATCCGGCATCTGTCCGCTGAGAAAAATTATCTCCATCGCCAGATTCTCAAGGCCCTGCGATCCTATCACGGCAACATTCATTCACAGATAAGGGATTTGATTCATGAAGCAGAAATTTTGTATGAGAGAGGATTATACGCGCAATCGGAAAAGATCATCCGAAAAGTGAAAAGGATCGCAAAAGATAACGACATGAACTGGGTCTTGCTGGAAATTTACAGGCGTGGAGAAATGAACCTGGCGCTGAAAAAATCGGACAGGGAACGCGTTGAAAAAATAATGAAGGAAGAATCGGAAGAACTCTCTCTCTTTCAAAACACCAAAATATACCGCGATTTGTATTTCCGCTTAGGCACTTACTATTACAGGTACGGCATTTCCCGCGATAAAAAGTATCTTCCTGAGATTGAAGAAATCATCCGCAATAAATATCTGCAAGACGAATCTTTAGCGAAAACCTATGAAGCTAAGCTGAGATTTTATGATACGCATGCCCTTTATGAGCAAATCAAAGGAAATGCGGTAAATACTTACCGTTACTTCAAAGCCACTCTCCGCCATATAGAACAACATCCGCAAAAAATCAAAGCGAATTACTCCTTCTATCTCATGTGCCTGAATAATGTGCTTATTGCCTGCACAAGCAGTAACATTCCTGTTTTCATTGACAAACTTGAAAAGTTGAATTCCGTGGTGAAATCGCAGGAGGCAAGAACCCGTTTGTTCTTCGTCCTTCATTATCATAGGTTGAATTATTTCAATACCATGGGTTGGTTCGACCAATCGCTTCAGGCGATAAAAACTATGTTGTCTGAACTACCCCTGTATGAAAAAGGGTTGAATGATTCTGAAAAGTTCTCTCTGTTCATCATTATTGCCATTTTGTTTTTCAGTACCGATAAGTGGCATCCATGTATTTTCTGGTTGAACAGGATACAGGACGAAACGCGCTTTATGATACGGCCTGACTTTGAAAGCTTCCTCCGTTTGTTTTATATCTTAGCCCACTATGAAGCTGGCCATGCTGATGTTCTTCCCTCTCTCATTCAATCTTTTTACCGTTTCCTCCTAAAAAAAGAACAGCTTTATAAATTTGAAACCGCCCTCATTTATTTTTTCCGGAATGAAATGCCAAAAATAAATCCTGAAACAAGTTCAGGACAAAAAGAATTGATACAGGCATTTCAAAAACTAAAAAACAAAATTGCTCCACTTGCTGATGATGCGCATGAAAAAAATGTTTTTTTATTTTTTGATTACCTCAACTGGTTAGAAAGCAAAATTGAAAACCGTTCGTTTGCGGAGGTGGTCCGCCAAAAGGCGGCAGAAAGCGGTGGCAGCAGCGGCAAGGGGTAATGCCGTATTCCTTATCAACTGATTCTGATATTCGCTCTAAAGGGAGAAATGCAAATCCGATAGCTATCGGATGCAAAAAGAGATTTTTGGTTTTTCAGACACCTCATCTGAGTAAACTGATATTTCCTTTTCTTACTGTTTCATTGCCGGTTATGAAAGTTACTTTCATGTAATACACAAACACGGCCGTGTTCATCAGTTTGCCTTTGTAGGTTCCGTCCCATAAAGCAGTAATCTGGTCTGCCTCCAACACTTTTTCTCCCCATCGGTCGTAAATAATCAATACAAATTCTTTGATGCAGCTTGGGTTGGGATAATACACTCCCAGCACATCGTTCTTTGTATCATTGTTGGGAGAGAAAGCATCAGGGACAAACAACTGGTCATCGGCATACCCGCAGTCAATCGGTTCAACTTTTACAGTTACGCAGGCGGTATCCGTGCAATTGCTTTGTGTTACCGTTACGCAATAGATAGTTGTTACCGGAGGTGAAACAGTAATAGGATTTGCTGTTGAACCGTTGCTCCACAGGTAAGTCCCGCCTCCGCTTGCGGCAAGCGTTGCGCTTTGTCCCTGCATGATGGTTAGGTTGCTGAAAGCGCTTGCCGTTGGATTTGGATTTGTAACTATGGTTACCACATCACTCGCAGAGGCGCAACTTCCGCTGGTTACAATCACCGTATAAGTTGTGGCGCCTGTTGTTGGCGAGGCAATGGGATTGTAAATGTTCGGGTTGCTCAGACCTGTTGCAGGGATCCAGCTGTAGCTCGTTCCTCCCGATGCATTTAATGGCACATTATCTCCCGCGCAAATTGTTTCATCGGTTCCGGCATCGGCAATAATAATTGGAGTAACAACTACTGTTACTGAATTATTTCCGGTGCAGCCGTTGGCATCCGTTCCGATAACTGTATAGGTTGTAACAGCCGTTGGATTCACTGTAATGGAAGGAGTCGTTTGTCCGTTGTTCCAACTGTAGGTATTTCCTCCGCTTGCCAAAAGCGTAACCGTGGTTCCTGTGCATACCGTAACATTATTCCCCGCGCTTACCATTAGTCCGGAATTTACGGTTACGGTAGCGGTGGCAGCGGCAGTGCAGCTTCCGCTTGTTACGAGCACGGTGTAGGTGGTTGTTGCGCCCGGAGAAATTGCGATGGAAGAGGTTGTTTGACTATTGCTCCATGAATAATTATTTCCGCCCGATGCGGTGAGGGTGGCAGTTTGCCCCGAGCAAATTGTGCTGCTGGTGGCGGTGGCGGTAATGCTTCCCGAAGTAATAGTAACAGTTTGTGTCGTGGTGCAGCCATTCGCATCGGTTACTGTTACAGTATGGTTTCCTGCCGCAAGGCCTGTGGCGGTTTGTGAAGTTTGGGCGGATGGATCCCAATTATAAGTATAACCTGGCGCTCCTCCATTTGCAGCTGCAGTTGCGCTGCCATTGTTACCGCTGCAAGCAGATGAGGTGACAGCAGTTGTTGCGGTGAGTACAGGCGGCTGGGCAATGATAACAACAACTGCAGCGGTACTGCTTGTGGCATCTGTAACTGTTGCCGAATAAGAACCCGCACAAAGCCCGGTAATTGTTTGGGTGGTTTGCGCGTTGCTCCAGTTGTAAGTGTAGGGGCTTGTGCCGCTTGTTGGGGTAACTGTAGCTGTACCCGTACATTGACTATTGCACAGAGGATCGGATTGTGCAGTGATTATGGCAAGCACACTGTTGCAGCATACTGCGCTGACCGGATTACCGGGATCGCATAATTCCCAAAAATCATTATTGGTTAAATTATAATTATCATTTATAAATCCGGTGCCCACATAACCATGGCATCCAATGGAAAAACCTACGGAGACCTCTCTTAACCCCCCTCCAAAACTTGTAATCTGTGTCCATGTATTGGAAGAGGCATCATATCTCCAAAAGTCAGATATGGTCCCGCTGGCTATCTGAGTGGTGCCGGTTCCCATGTATCCGAAATTTCCAATGGCAAAAGCCGAACATTCACCTCTTGCCGAACCTCCAAAATTTGCTTTTTGGGTCCAGGCATTCGTTGATTGATCCCATTCCCAAAAATCGTTAAAGACCGAAATGCCATCCAGTCCGGTTCCTATATATCCTTTGGCGCCAATGGAAAATCCCGCAGCCAACGCTCTTACTACGCCCGGACATGCAGCCTTTTGCGTCCAGGTATCAGTTGCAGGATCATATTCCCAGAAATCATTGTAATATGCGGGCAGCCAAATATCACATCCCATTCCTACATATCCTTTGTTACCGATGGAAAATCCGGTTGCCCACCCCCTTGCGGGCCCGCCAAAATTTCCTTTCTGAGTCCAGGTATTACTTGCCTGATCCCATTCCCAAAAATCTTTAAACATGGGGTTATTGCCATTTCGCCCGGTTCCTATATACCCTTTTGAACCAATTGAAAAGCCCATGGCATAAGATCTTAATCCCCCGGGAAAATTGGCTTTCTGAGTCCAGGCATTGCTTGCCTGGTCCCATTCCCAAAAATCTTGTTTGAATAACCAGGCAGGACCTTCTAACCCTGTTCCGATATACCCTTTTGTGCCGATGGAAAAACCAACAGCGCCTTCTCTGGAAGAACCGCCAAAATTAGCCTTCGGAGTCCAGGTGGCTTGTGAAAAAGAAGCGGCATCAAACAACAAACAGTTGGCAATAATTCCGCCTGCCATCAATAATGTTTTAAAACTATCTGTGTTCATGATTATCAGGGTAACATAATGCGGACAACGCAAACTTATGCGAATATCGCGAATGAACAACTTATCGTATCAGGCTGATATTCCCTTTCCTGTTTATTTTTTCACCATTAGTGAGTGTCGCTTCGAGAAAGTAAACAAACACAGAGGTATTCATCAGTTTGCCTTTGTACATTCCATCCCAGCAGATTTTTACATCTGAGGTTTCAAAAACTTTTTCGCCCCAGCGGTCATAGATGATGAAGGTTAAATTTTTCACGCAAACGGGATTTATCATCACACATTCAATATCATTTGCCAAATCATTGTTCGGAGAAAAGGCGTTGGGAACAAAAAGGTCGCCACAAGGACTTTCTACACTGATGGTGATGCAAGCGCTATCCTTACAGCCGTTTCCATCCGTAACAAACACGCAGTAAGTAAGCCCCCCTGCCCCCCAAAGGGGGGTGACGGTAGGATTGGCGCATGTAGTGCAACTCAACCCTGTGGCAGGCGACCAAGAATATGTTCCGCCTCCGGTTGCCGTGAGTTGACTGCTGTCTCCGGGTGAGATGTTGATGACGGTGGCGGTAACTGCGGCTGTGGGACCGGGTGTTTGACTAACATTCACTGTTTGCGTTTGTGAACAGCCGCTGGCATCGGTAACGGTTACGGTATAGTTGCTTGCGCTCAAGTTAGAGATTTGTTGAGTTGTTGAGTTATTGCTCCACAAGTAAGTGTAAGGCACAGTTCCTCCGCTTGCACTTGCCGCTGCCGTGCCATTATTACTGCCGCAGGAAGCAGGGGTGGAGGTTGCCGATACGCTTGGAATATTTCCGATGGATGTAATCGTAACCGTACTGGTAGTTGAGCAGCCGCTTGCATCGGTAACAATTATAGTACAACTTCCTGCTGAAAGACCTGTGGCAGTGGAAGCGGTTTGCCCATTGCACCATTGATAAGTGTAGGGCGTACTTCCGCCTGCCGCTGCAGCTGCAGCCGTACCGCCCTGCGTGCAGGTTTGCGGGGTAGTTGAAGTAATAAGCACTGGTCCTCCCGTTTGCGTAATGGTAACCGTGGCGGTTTTCGTGCAGCCATTGGCATCGGTAACGGTTATTGTATAGTTGCCTGCGATCAAGTTAGAGATTTGTTGAGTTGTTGAGTTATTGCTCCACACGTAAGTGTAAGGTGAAGTTCCTCCGCTTGCACTTGCCGCTGCCGTGCCATTATTGCTGCCGCAGGAAGCTGCAGTAGCAGCGGCAGTGGCAGTAAGCAGTGAGGGTTGTGTGATAATTACAGTAACAGCAGCAGTAGCAGCAGCAGCATCTGTTACCAGAACGGAGTATGTTCCTGCACAAAGCCCGGTGACGGTTTGCGTGGTTTGTACTGGGGATGTGTTCCATGAATAGGTGTAGGGGCTTGTGCCTCCTGTGGGTACAGTGGTGGCAGTGCCTGCACATGGATTGCTGCAAGTGGGATTGGTTTGAGTGGCGCTTACAGCAAGGGTACTGCTTGTACATTTTACATATTTGGCGGCAAACATGGTCATTCTGGCCCAACTGGCAGATGTTCCCGCAGATACCAAAGTGGTTGATCCAACCTGCATAGCATCTATAAAAGTTCCTGCCACATACACATTACCGGAAGAACCGGTAGCTACTCTATTCCAC
>SCSP01000302.1 GCA_004297845.1 Bacteroidota bacterium
GCATATCCGATTACTGCCTGTTCACCTGCACCTGAAAAAGAAAAATCGCAGTGGATTTCAGTTGCTGAAACGCCTTTATCCGCCCACACGATCAGGAATCCGTTTGGAGCAATGGTTTTTCCGGCAGGAAACTGCCATTTAGAAATAGTAGAACCATTGTCTGATAAATTCAGATAATCAAGCGACACAGTATTTGAAGTCGTGTTATAAAGCTCTATCCAGTCTCCGAAAATTCCGTTTGCGTTTTGGGTTGTCATTGTATTCATCGCCAGAATCTCATTAATCACCACTTGCCCAGCGTTTAAGGTTGCATAGTTGGCATCCAGCGTATAATATTCGTGTTCCGCACGTACAGGGGAAAAAATTCCGGCATTGCTGTTCTCTGCATAAATGTAATATTGGATTTCAGAACCTGTAACGGGAACAGAAACACCAAACACACCGTCTGCTGCGGCCCCATCACCATGCAGGCCGTCATCGTACATCCACTTGCGCCAGAACCTTTCCATCACGGAATATCTGACTCCCAGATAAACAGCCGTTGCGTTGGAAACACTTGCCGTGATAAATACATTTGAGTTGATGAGAGGGAAAGTATCGGAGGAAGCAATAGTTGAAATCACCGGAGCCACCTGCTGAAATTCAGACGTAGCGTTCAGATAGGTTTCGCGGGCAGCCATCAAAAAAGTCAGTCCGGGAACAGTTTTAGGTCCCAGCACCACATTGGCAGTGAGGTTGCTCTGAAACTGTGCGTAGCTTGCAAACTTTTTAGTATCGGATTGAACTGCCGTATCTACAATCGCCTGAAGCTGCTGCGCGTAGGTATAATAATAATTGTTTGAAATATTCTCGCTCATAATGGTTTTCATGTGCGCGATGTACATACGCTTGTACATGGGAACCGCCAGCAGATTTTTCACTAACGGCCACATAGAATCATTTGCATGAAGCAAAGGAATCATGTTCTGCATTTGCGAAACGGTGTAGGGTGTGCCGTTATCTGCTTTATTGAAAATTCCGAAACCTCCATTCAGGTCCCAGACTATTGGATTGAATCTTCCATTATGATCTTCGTAGATGTAATAATTGTGTTTGGAATTTCCGAGGTAGCTGTCGAGAGTTACCGTTGCATTGGTGTAGGCATGCAGCCAGAGCGTACGGTCTACATCCAGGATGTTTTCAATTCCATTAATATTATTTTTAAGAGAATCGCAGAGATGCATCAGGTCCTTCCATCCATACGAAGATTTTAAAGTATACGGGGTGTAATATAGGGTACTGTCGTTTCCTTTGTAACGCAGATCACAGCCTCCGTTATCGCCAAAAACAAACGTGTTATCGTTGGAATAAAACCGATTATTCAGAAAAGTATTTGTAACTGCTTCCACATTGGTGTACACTCCCCAATACTGCCCGTTAATGTATACCTGAGAAAAATTAGCTCTTGGTGCCTCTGCATAATTCTGAAAAATGGAATAGAGCATTACTTCACGTACAAAAGAGGGTTCGTTGTAACCATTGCTGAGTTTTATATCCTTGAAACCCATATAATCCTGATTTTTGAAATGATCCAGTTCAATGTGTAGAGGGTTTTTAAGATTATTTGGATTGTAGGAACTGTTGCCTTTGTATTTCACACCCGCACTGTCAAACTGCACTCCGTTTATTTTCACCCATTGGGACATAGTATAACTGTCGCTCCCCTGCTTGGCAGTATCCAGTATGTAATCCCAGTTAGATTGAGAAAAAGATATTTCGATCTTCTGGATGGTATCTATGGCGTAGAAATCCTGGGCGGAAATTAAAAAGGAGAAATTAAAAATTAAAAAGAAAAGAAATAGCAGTTTTTTCATATGCCTGGGGTTTATGCTATATGACGAAGATAGAGGGAAAAAGTTACAGAACGACAATCTCCTCCTACCCCTCGGAGAGGAGGACACGCTCCGGCTGATTATTTTCCCGTAAAATTTGGTTTCCTCTTTTCAAGAAATGCAGAAGTACCTTCTTTAAAGTCTTCGGAAGAAAAGCATTTTCCGAACTCATCGATCTCCGCTTTGTAGCCGTCAACTCCTTCAGCAAAGTAGGCGTTCATGGCGGCAATGGCCCCGCCTACGGCTTTAGGTGATTTGGATTTTATGCGTTCAGCAATTTCTATGCAGCGGGGAATAAGTTCTGCCTGAGGCACTACATAATTCACAAGTCCGAGAAAAAGCGCCTGCTCTGCGGTGATCATATCGCCTGTGAGGTGAAGTTCCATGGCTTTTGTTTTGCCGATGAGCTGGATGAGGCGCTGGGTTCCTCCATAACCTGCGATCAAACCCAAATTAACTTCCGGCTGTCCGAACTTCGCGTTCTCGCTTGCCACTCTTAAATGACAGGCCATTGCCAATTCACATCCTCCGCCCAAGGCAAAACCATTTACGGCTGCAATCACAGGTTTCGGGCAATCTTCAATGGATTTAAAAACATCCTGTCCTGTTTTTGCGAGAACCTTGCCCTGTTCTACCGACAATCCCAGAAACTCCGAAATATCCGCGCCCGCTACAAATCCTTTTACTCCGGATCCGGTGATGATAATGACTTTCACTTCAGGATTGGCTTTTGCTTCCTGTATGGCTTGCCCAATCTCCTGCACCGTGAGTTTGTTCAGCGCGTTGAGTTTATCAGGGCGGTTAACCGTGATGGTTAAAATGCCATTTGATAAACCGAAGAGAAGATTTTTAAATTCCATACTTTCTATTTTTTCTTTGCTGATTTATTTCTTAAGAAGAGCTTCTACTTCGGCTTTCAAAATAGGAATATCCTTGATAATGATTTTCCAAATACTGTCATTATTCACAGCATCGTATGCGTGAATCACCTTATTACGCAGATCTACAATTATGCGGGCAAAAGAAATTTCAATGTCGGGCTTTAGCAGCAACACCCTATTCATCGCCTCACCAATTATTTCCAATTCCCTTTCAACAGTCCTTTGGATGGTAATGTTTGAAGTATACAAATTGTAGTCACGTTTGTTTTGTAAATGAATATCAATAGACACAACACATGTCAGAATATCCTGCAAGAATTTTTTGATGTCATCCGCCATGAATCAGCTCTTTGCTTGCATTAACGGATTTAATAAAATATGGATTTCTGAGAGTGTCTTCAGCAATCAGATCAACATCACGCTTAAAAAGATCCCTAAGAGCATAAAGCAAAGTCCACCAGTTTTCTCCTCGTTCGAGAGGATCCATTCCCTCCTGAAAAGCAATCAGAAAATCTATGTCGCTTTCCTGGTTGAACTTATCCGAACAAACCGAACCAAATGCATACGCGCGCTTAACTTTGAATTGATTAAGCAAGCGCTTCACCTCGGGCAGATTATTTGTAATAATTAAATTGAGCATACGCAAATTTAAGAAATTAAATCTTTCTATGCTTCTTCACCCACTCCGTTATATAACTTACAATCTCCTTAGTATCCGTTCCAGGAGCAAAAAGTTTACCCACCCCCATTTCATTCAGCTTCTTCATGTCTTTTTCGGGAATGATGCCTCCACCCGTAAGCAGAACATCACTCAAACCCTTTTCTTTCATCAAGGTCATCACTTTGGGGAAAACAGTGTTATGTGCACCCGATAAAATGCTGATACCGATCACATCTACATCCTCCTGCAAAGCGGAGTTCACTACCATTTCATCTGTCTGACGAAGTCCTGTGTAAATCACTTCCATTCCCGCATCACGCAAGAAAGAAGCGATCACCTTGGCACCGCGATCGTGACCGTCTAATCCTACTTTGGCTACTAAAACTCTGATGGGTCTGCTCACGGAAAAAATTAATGGCTAATCGTTATTCGTCAATAGTAAAGGCAAAGATAAAATTCTATTCGTTTATTGGCTGTTCCAATTAATGATTAACGATTAACCCTCGCGATATTCCGGCAACGAAACGAAGAACATGCTTCCACCTCCCCGCGAAGTTTCAAACCATATCTTTCCTCCAAAAGTTTCCACAATGCTTTTCACCATGGCTAATCCAAGTCCCATACCTCCGGTTTTGGTAGTGAAATTGGGTGTGAATATCTTGCTCATCCCGTCTTCAGCAATGCCTGTTCCGTTGTCTTTTATCTTAATTACCAGCGCATTATCTTGCTTTGTAAGCGACACCTCTATTTTCCCTTGCTGATTTTCAGGGATTGCCTGTAGTGCATTCTTCAGCAAATTATTGCACACGCGCAGCATTTGCTCTTTGTCGGCAAAAACAAAAGCTTCTTCAAGCAAACAGTTAAAGGTGAATTCGGTATCGGTTGAATCTATGAAAAGCGCAACGCAATTCTCTATCACATTCTTCAAATTCACTTTCTCACTCACGCTGGTTGGCATCTTGGCAAAGCTGGAAAACTCGCTGGCAATATTGGAAAGCGTTTCTATCTGCTCGATCATGGTGGCGGTGATGCGCTCGATCTTATTATCCATGTCATCGTCCTTGTTCTTCCAGGTGCGCTGCAGGTGCTGAATGCTCAGTTTCATGGGTGTAAGCGGGTTCTTTATCTCATGAGCTACCTGTTTGGCCATCTCCCTCCAGGCTGTTTCACGTTCTGATTTTGCCAGCAGTTCCGCGCTTTTTTGCAACTCGGAGATCATCCGGTTGTATTCATTCACCAGGCTGCCTATTTCGTCTTCCGATTTCCATTCAATAGGTTCATTGGCCTTGCCGAATTTTATTTTGCTGAGCTTTTCCTGAATAAGCTTCAGGGGCTTTGTGAAATATTCCGAGATAGCAAGGGCAAGTATCACGGAGATTACAAAAAGCAATACATATATGTTGATGATCGCGGAAAGGATGGCCGAGATTTCTTTTTCCAGATCGCTCTGTCTGGCAAAGTAGGGAATGTTAAGGTAACCGAGCAGCTTCCCCTCGTTGTTTCGGAATGAGCAGTAAGCAGAAAGGTATTTCAGATTGCCTATCGTTTCATCCTGAATATGCTCAATGCTCCGGAGGATGGCAAGGCGGTAATACGATTCGGGAGACATTTTTCCGGAGAGAAGTCCTTCATCAAACAATTTCATCTGAGAGGATCCCACCAGATTTCCTTCCACATCATACAAACTGATGTCTGTATTAAAAATGGTTGACATACGCCTAAGTACGTAGGAGAAATAATCCGACTTGGTTTGTTTCAGTTCTGTTTCCTCTCCTAATTCCTGCATTCCTTCCACCAATGCAGAGATCATTTTATCCCGGACATTTTGCTTCGTTTGACGCTCGTACTGCTGTTGGATGTAATAAATAGTCCCCGCACCAAAAAATAAAAGCGAGAAAAGCACCATCAAGACAAGCACGTACTGAATACGGCTTCTGAAAGAATCTACCTGTATCTTTTTGTCAAACACCAATATCCAAACAAAAAGAAGTACCAGCAGCAACAGGCTGAAAAAGGCAAAGAGGTAGGAGAACGTAGTAACAACCGTGATGCGCCCTTCTTCTTTTTTACTGATGATTACCAACGAGGTTTTGTCCTTTCTGTAAGAAAGGTGGCTGAACCCATCTATAAAAGAAAAGAGGCTTTGGGCGCTGTCCGGAAGAAATGTTTCAGCAGAAAGACGGTAAGGAAATTTTCCGTGATAGGCAACCAGGTTTCCGTCCTTGTATTTTGCGTAGGAATAGTCCAGCAGATCGTTGGCAATGCCAAATTTGCGGTCAAGCATCAGTTCAGGAAATCCCATTTCTTCGGAAACAATCCTTGAATCAAATTCAATGAACAGGTCGGCCATGCGATACAAAGAATCTTTATGCTGCATAAGCGGAATACGGGCCAGGTAACTGATACGTCCCGAAGAATTAGTCAGATAAAAAAACTTACTGCTCTTTGCAGGGGTTCCACCCGAAGCAATCACCTCTTCAAAATAATTCAGGTTATCGTGCTCCGGCAAAGATCCCTGCACCAACGGAAGACAGGAGGTGTCAAAAACAGAAACTTTTATTTCATACTTCTCCCAATATCCGCTGAAATATTTGGAGATAAGCAAGCGCGTAAAATAGTGTGCCTTCTCCGATGAAAGTATGATCGGGGATTTATCACCGTTGTAGGTATGCTTTAAAATATTTATAAGTGCTGTGTCTCTGCTGATCTTCTCTTCTGCCTCTGTAAAAAGATGCTCCGCCAGCAGATCCTGCTCGGCTGCGAGCTTCTCAGCAAATAACTGCCTGTTACCCTGCTCCTTGCGTTCAGCGAATTTAAGAACCAAATGCGCTGAGAAAAAGGAAACAATGATCAGCAATGCTACTATTACGGAGAACGAATAACCGAATTGCTTCGCCTTTGACCACAGGATCAACCCGAAAAGAAACACAGGCCAAAAAACAAGTATAAGGTCGACTGTTCCAAGCAGATGAGCGAGAATGATGAAAATGCCAATGCACCCGAGAGAGTAAAGAAGAAGCCCGGTTCTGCCCAACTCCAGGGAAAGAATGAAGTCCACCGCCCTGTCAAGCAACAGGAAAAAAGAAACAAAGAACCATCCCGCAATTACCAAAGAAAGAAATGTAAAACCATTCTGACTGAAAATGTCGTTGAGCGTGAAAGGAATGTTAGAGTTGCTGATTATGCCGGAAAAAACATAATTGATGATGCCTGAGGAGAGAAAAAGGGCGAGGAGAAGAACAAAAGGAAAAAACTGCCGCCCCCATCCCCTAAGGGACAACCGCAGGTTGCGACCAGAGGTCGTTATCTGTTCTTTCCCCTTTATGGCCGGGACAAGAGACGGGGTAATATTCCTGTACGCATAAAACACCAGGTAAAAAATCAGCACCGCATTGATCAATAGATCGCCAAGCGAACCCAGCCAGGGATAGGCGGCATCTCCGTATAATCCGGGATTGAAAAGTTGGGTGTCGTAAAAAATTTCCGGAAAATCAGTGAGCAGGGTCAAATACCGCAACGCGGCTACCATTAATACGAGAATCAGGGCCGACCATTCCCTGCCTACCTTCTCCCTGATCGAATCTACCTCAGCCTGCAGAGCCCATAAGAAAAACATACATCCAAACAGGTTGAGGAAAATAGCAGGATAAAACGCAAAAGGAGCTGCATGGTTTGATGCGGGAAAGGCAAGCGTGCATAAATAATCTCCCTTCCGCTCGTATACATCTCCGCTTTGATTATTGGCAAAGCCCGAACCTTTCTTTCCTGCTTTTGCAACATCAATGGCTATCTCCACATCCTCGTTCAGATGGAAATCACGCTGAAACTCATTGGTAAGATATTTATTCTGGTAGGCATACTGCCGCTTCAGTAAAATGAGCGCGAACAGTTTCTTATTGCCTTGTTCCAGCCGTTCGATTCCGAACCATCCGTTAGGCAGGCGGGCTATCTTTCCGCTAAAGGAATTTTTCGGAAGATGTTGGTTAACAGCAACCGTGTTATCCGTCCAGAACCTTAATGAGTCATTTTCAAAGACAAGGAAAACAAACCCTTCGCGATCAAACAGGCTTTCGTAATAGCCGGGCTTTTCGCTGAACATTTTGTGATAGGACCATTTCTCGGCTTTTACTGCAAGCGCCTTCAGTTCTTCTTTGGCGTGCTGCTCCTTTTCATGCAGTATCTTTTCAAATTCCATCGCTGCGGAACTGAAATCAGAGTTTCCCTTTCCAGAAAAAAAGTAAGCAAGACTAAAACAAACCACCGAGATTAACAACAAAACAAGTTTGCTGCGGAGGGAATTGACCATTAGGGGGCTGGACATTTGAGAGTCAAAGTTAATGGTTTTCAGACCTCTTTATTCGCAGACCTGCAAGGTTTTCAAAAACCTTGCAGGTCTGGTTGCGGAAAATCTTGCAGGTCTGGGTAATTGTTAATTTCGCAACTGCCTGATGAAAAACTTTATTATCAAACTTTCAATATTCACTCTTATGGTAGCTACTATTAACTTCTGCTGGATCCGCTTCGCACCTCTGGAAAAACACGTTCCGCATATCTGGTTCATGGTCGCCTTTTTTGCCCTGATCACCATACTGTTTCATTATTTTTCCCTCAATGCGTCAAAAGGCAGACCACAGGACTTCATCCGGTTTTACATGGGTTCTACCGCCCTGCGTCTATTCCTGTATCTTCTCGCGATCGTGACCTACCGCTTTTATGACAAGCCAACCCTCATCCCATTCGCACTTGGGTTCATGGCCCATTACTTCCTCTTCACGGTTTTTGAAGTACCCATTCTCCTCAAAGAACTTAAGAAATTATAGT
>SCSP01000303.1 GCA_004297845.1 Bacteroidota bacterium
TCCATAATATATATTGGTGCTGGCTAATGGAGGACAAACGGTTTGCGTGAGTGTGTTAAACGAAAACCCATCCGCATTGCCTCCATAATATATATTGGTGCTGGCTAATGGAGGACAAACTGTTTGCGTGAGTGTGTTAAATGAAAAACCATCCGCATTGCCTCCATAATATATATTGGTACTGGCTAATGGAGGACAAACGGTTTGCGTGAGTGTGTTAAATGAAAAACCATCCGCATTGCCTCCCAAGTATTGAGAAAAAACAGATAAAGGAAAAATAAAACCAATAACGGCAAGGTGGTATAATTTAGTCATACCCTGATTTTACTACCAATTACGAACGCCCCTTCCTCCAACGCGATAATCACGGCTTTGATTATAGTTAAGCACCATTTGATATCTGTCGCTTACGTTAGGATATAAAACATTGGCAGTGTACCAATCACTGCCTCTTGATACTCCTCCAAACTGCCCGCCACCTACACCGGGGCATCCGGCAATATTTGCAGAACCGACAGATGAAATACTTCCATCACCATTAGCGGTAGTGAAAGCAGAATAATTATAAGCATATCCACCTACGCATTGTTCGTCCACATTGCCCGACATATCCATTACCCCGTAATAACTGCTGCCAGCCTGAACTCTTGTTGTTGTTCCTGTTGCAGCAAAACCGCATCTTAACGGTCCTTTTGCGAGATCGGCAATCCCATAGGCGCATAAACCTGCACCGGCTGCCGTGGAGGTTTCCGAAACCTGTCCGGCATTATTAAGCGCTCCCGATTCCGCCTGTAGTAGAGTGACAGAACCCCATGCATTTTCATTAGCGGTTACAGATGCTGTTCCTCTGCAAACTTTTTCAAATTCAAATTCAGTCATTGGGCGTATGGCAGCCCAGTCAAGATAAGCTATGAGGTCAGGCCAACTCAACCAGTTGCATGCTAAATTTTGTCCATCGGCTGCTTCGTTGTAAGTCCCGTTGTTGTTGAGGTCGCATCCATATACAGCAGGAATGTTATTGATTGTTCCGGGGGTTTGTATTTCAATTCTGTTTCTGCTGGGAGTTGCTCCGGCAATAGCAAGTGTTCCTACAGCCGAATTAGGAGCGTTGCCTGTCCTTCCTGTTTGTTGATCGTAAGTAAGCACATTGAGAAAGGAAGAGTATTGCTCCTGACTGATTTCATATTTCATACAATAGAATTTATTCCAACCTAAAGGAAATGCTGCGGGCAAGGCAACAGTGCTTCCCCACGAATTACATTGATAATTTGCTGCCAGTCCCATCCCTGCGGTTTGAATGGCAGTTGTGATAAGTTTTGGGTTCCATGGTCCTACGGCACAAGTAAGTCCATCAGAAAATCCATAAGTACTTGATCCCCTTGTTCCATCCCCAATATAAAAATCTCCCTGGGGAATATTAACCATTTCGATTCCAAAAACCTGAAAATTATCTACAAGGTTTGGGGCGGTTTGTAATTTAAGGGTTACGGTAGCAGAAGCTATATTCCCAATCCCCGCACCAATTCTTCGGATGAATACTCCCATGCCATCTGTAACGGCATCTACCTGCAAAACACCTCCTGTAATACTATGGTCTGTCGCTGTAGTGCTTACGAGCGCATGACTCCATAAATTATCTGTACATGCCTGCCTCTTCACAAACACCCATACACCATCCCAATTGCTGGCACCGGCAGCTATATACCAACTGTTATCCCATTGAATAGTAAATGAAATTGTGCTTGGGCCAACGGCTACCGTGGGGACTCCCGTCTGGAGGTTATTTGCATTAACATCCATTTGAAAATATAATACAAAAAAACTGATAATAACCGTGCTGTAGCTCAGCAAAAAACGAGCATATAGTTTTTTAGTTGTTGGAATAATTATTTTTTTCATAAAATTTATTGTGACTACTCAGCAGGTTTTTGTTTGTTATTTGGTGGAATTTGGTGCTTTGGAGTTTTGACTGCCCGTAATAAAATATTACCTTATATATGTACCGCAAAAATTTACCGCCCGTAAAGATAATAAAAAAATATATCTGTAAGTCAAAACTCACATCTCACATCTCCTTTCGTTCTCACTTGTAAGGGAGTACATTTTTCATACCTTAGAAAAAAATCACAAATTGATGCTTAGGAGTTTTATGCCTGTAATTATTTCGGTATTTTTTGTATCCGCTTTTTCACAGGACATTACCGTAAAAGGAACTGTTTATGACAAGGATAGTATCACTCCCATGCAGTTTGCTTACGTGATCAATAAAAATTCATCCACCGGAATGGTAGCGAACGAGAAAGGAAATTTTACTATTCGGATTCATCTTGGCGACACGCTTGCCTTCTCATACGTAGGATATTATGTAACAAAAGTGTTTACACATTTGCTGAAAGACTCTGTAAAGAACGCAGTATTAAATGTAAAAGCCGGCTTAAAACCAAAAGCCAGGGAACTAAACCCTGTAATTATTATCCCTCACACATTCTCAAAAGAACAGAAAGAAACCTACCAAAGAAAGATTGATGAATATCACCGCGGAATAGCCTCTCCTCTGGCAAGCCCCATCAGCGCACTTTATTATACATTCAGCAAGAGGGGAAAAGAACTGCAAAAGCTTTCGTTCCTGTACGACCGGCTTTTAATAGAGGAAATAAAGGAAAGCCGGCTTAGCGCTGAAAGGATCAGAAGTATTACCGGAGATGATACACTGAATGTGCAGCTTTTTTTGAATTACTGCTTTTTGCCGGATCAGTTTGTGGTTTCCGCTTCGGATTACACTCTTTTCCTTTCCGTGAGTAAGTACTATAAGCAATACATGGAAGATCGCAGGAAAAAATAGAACCGACTTTCTCTTTCAATATCTTGAGTAAGATGTCCACCTGTTTGAGATGCGTGCGGAATGACAAACAGGCAAAGCGAAGCGTAAATTTCCCATCTATCATTGTAGAAGATATAAATATCCTTCCGTCCGCTACAACTGCTTCCAACAATTTCTTGTTGAACATATTCGCATCTCCATTTTCAGGAACATAGCGATAAGTGACCACAGAAAGTTCCGGCTCCTCTCCTGCCTCGAATCCCAGTTTCTGAATTTCAGCATGAAAATATTTCGCAAGCAAAAGTTTTTCTTCCAAACAAGCACGAAATGGCTTTAGTCCCATCAGTTTCAACGGCAGCCACAAGCGCAGGCCTCGGAAATGCTTGGTGAGTTCAGGAGAAAGGTCGGCCGGAGAATCTTCTTCTGCTCCCAATGCATCCTGCAGGTATTGCGCCTGATAATAATGCGACTCGCGTAATTTTTTTGCATCACGTACCAGAATCACACCCAAACCATAGGGAAGAAACAGTCCCTTGTGTGGGTCGATTACCAGCGAATCTGCCAGTTCAATTCCTTTCAGTTTCCTTTTTCCATCATCTGTCAGCAGAAAAAAACCTCCATACGCTGCGTCAATGTGATACCAGAGGTTGTTTTTCTTTGCAAGGTTCCCTATATCTTCCAAAGGGTCGATTGCCCCAACATCCGTAGTGCCGGCAGATGCGATCACTAAAAACGGGTTCAGTTTGTTTTTTTTATCGGCCTCCATTAAATTTTGAAGTTCATTTACCTCCATTTTGTATCGGGCATTCATAGGTACATGCCGGATCACGCACTCCTTCAAGCCTGCAATGCGTATTGCTTTATCCACCGAATGATGTACTTGTTTGGTGAGATAGATAACGCTCTTTGTGATGTTTGCAGAAGAAATATTTTTTGCATCGCGGGCAGTTACAATTCCCATCAGATTGGCCAGTGAACCTCCGGAAGTAAGATTACCGGCAGCAGTTTTAGGAAAGCCAACAATCCCTGCCATCCATTTAATAAGCATATTTTCCATCCTGACTGCACCCGGACTGGCATAAAACACGCCCGCATAGCGGTTGAAAATATCTGCCAGATAATCACCAAGAGCAGAATAATAAATTCCTCCTCCGGGGATATAGGCAAGGTGCCCTCCGGAAGCCGGGTTTAGTCCGGGAAAATCAACATTCTTTTCAATTAACTGTAACGCCTTTTCAATCCCTATCGGTTTTTCATCAATGGAAGATGCTAACAGATCAATTCCTTTTCCTATAGTAACATTATACGCTTTAATCTTCTCAATGTCATTCAGGAATTTTTCGCTGTAAGTAATCACTTTCTTCCTGACTTCCTTCCTTTCTCCAGAATTTGGCTCCAGTAATCTTGATGCTTTTTCAAGTTCCTTAAGGCGTTTTACCATACTGCTAATGTACAGATAACAGATATACCCCGTTATCTGTACCATTACAAACTAATGACAATCAACCAAATTACAAAGCATACTTTTGCCCTATGTTAAAGAACGATCTCATACTACGTGCTGCACGAGGTGAGAAGGTGGAACGCACCCCCGTTTGGCTGATGCGCCAGGCAGGAAGAATCTTGCCCGAGTATAGAAAGGTGCGTGAAAAAGCCAAAGACTTTGTTGCGTTTGTTAAGAATCCTGAACTGGCTGCAGAAGTTACTATTCAGCCTGTAGATATTTTAGGAGTGGACGCTGCCATCCTCTTTTCAGACATACTCGTAATCCCCGAAGCGATGGGACTGCCCTATAAAATGATTGAGGCAAAAGGTCCATATTTTGCAAAAACAGTGAGAACAGAAAAAGAGGTAGAACGATTACGGGTGGCTGTTGGAGATGATCTGAGTTATGTGACAGATGCCATAAAACTTGTAAAAAAAGAGCTGAACGGACGAGTGCCGCTTATCGGTTTTTCAGGCGCCCCCTGGACGATTTTTGCCTACATGATTGAAGGAAGCGGCAGCAAAACATTTTCACAGGCTAAAAAAATGCTTTACACGAACCCTGCCCTTTCACATTCCCTTCTGCAAAAAATTACAGATAGCACGATCAATTATCTGAAAGCACAGGTCGCAGCAGGCGCTGACCTTATTCAAATATTCGACAGTTGGGCGGGAGTTCTCTCTCCGGAACAGTACAACGAATTTTCGTTAAAGTATATTTCACAGATATGTGATGCTTTAAAGGGGAATAAAGGAAATAAGGAAAATATAAAAAACAACAATCCTATTTCCCCTATTCTCCATATACCCTCCGTGCCTATCATCGTTTTCGCAAAAGATGCTTTCTTCGCACGCAAAGAGATGAGTAAATTAAAATGCGATGTCATCAGCCTTGACTGGACGATGGATATAGCTGAATCCCGTTCTCTCATTGGTTCCGGAAAAACACTTCAGGGCAATGCCGACCCTTGCCTGCTATATTCGGACAAATCAATCATAAAAAGGGAAACTGAAAAAATGCTCCGGGCTTTCGGATCTAAACGCCATATTGCCAACCTGGGGCATGGGCTTTACCCGGATATTGAAAAGGATAAAGTGAAATTTTTTATTGATACAATTAAGGAGTTTAGATTTTAATTTCACTTTATTTTTACCATGAAAAGCAAAAGGGCGCGAATAACTTAATATTCGCGCCCTTTCAGTGATCCCGCTGGGAGCGAGATCAGATTTATAATCGTTTGAGTATCAATCGTTTTATCTATTGGCAACAATTTGGGTAACCGAATTGGTAACCGAATATTATATAAACGATATTCTATTTTAAAGAACTGGCATTATTTTACAAATGTAAAAAACTTTCTGACATCAATGCAAATCGAATTAAAACAAACCAAAATTTATGCC
>SCSP01000030.1 GCA_004297845.1 Bacteroidota bacterium
TTCCGGGATCATGGCCGAATACCACCATTGAGTGGCACTCGAACAAAAAACCCACAAAGAACCAAACACCGAGAGTAGAAAATTATTTCCGGTGAGCAGCATGAGCATGAGAAAAAAACCAACAAGGAGAGTTACGGTTCGAAAATGCCAGTACCACGCATAACCGTACTCAAGGTCAAAAAGAAAAAACCCCCAAAATATTGGCCGGAACACCGTGGTAATATCCTTTACCGGCATGTTATTGGCCAGTGTATTGTTAGAAGCACCGTAGGAAGAATTATTTTTAGGAAAATCCTGATGGAACTGGGAAAATATGAAGGGGGTGTTCCTGGACCACTCATCAATGCGAATCACCCTTGGTGTGCCCAGCAGCAAACCTCGTTCCCTATCCATTTCCTTATCACCCGGAGCTTTATTATTCCAAAGCGCTATAGACGAACCATGTATCTTAAAGAACACAAGCAAGAAGAAAAAAAGAACGGTTCCACCCAAAAATAATCGGGTCTTAACATCAAACGATATCAGGGAAAAGGGCGGGTTCGCAACCAATTTTTCCGATTTTTTTTGAGCCTCCTTGATTTTCTTCGCCATGTGTACAGAGGAAAACACTCTTTAAATAGCTGAAGTTATTTCTTACGAATAAGAGAAAGCTGTTCCGATATCAATCCCAGAATAAAAAAGATAATGCCCGTTACTATACCCATCATGGATCCAATACTTACACCCCTGCCACTGATCGCTATAGGAAATCCCCAGGCCAGGCTAATCAGAATACAGGTAAGGGCAACAGGAAAGAATATCCTCATCGGATTGAAAAGCATTACCATGTTGAGGATCTGCTTCACTGTTTCAAAAGCTGTTAATGTACTTATCGTGCTTTTTCCGTCCCTGCGGGGTCGTATGGAGATCGGGGTCTCCAGAACCAGGTGACGCTGGCTCAGAAAAACCAACGCGATGATATCGCTGTAGGCCATAGAATCCGGGTAAAAAGAAATATATTTTTTAGCAAGTTCTGCGTTATATATCTTCATTCCGGAATTGATATCATAAATACTGATCTGCATAAGCAGTCTTGCTGTATTGCGTATTAGCCACTTGCCCAGTCCTTTGTAATAACTTGCGCTTGTATGTCCCTTTCTGCTTCCAACTATCATGTCAGCATCCTTGCTTGTAATTTCATTGTAGAGCTTTTCCACGTCATCCAGATAATGTTGCCCGTCCGCATCAATGGTAATTGCGTAGGTTGTATCGACCTGCAAAAGCCCGGTCTTGATAGCTCCACCATACCCCTTATTCAGCTTGTTATGCACCACTTTCAAACGTGGGCTGTCAGAAAATTTAGCGAGTTCCGCTTTGGAACTATCCTTCGATCCATCATTTACAACTATCGCGTAGCAGTTTTTCTCCTCACAAAATTTAAGTACGGCTGGCAAAACATGAGGAATTGAAGCTGATTCATTATAAGCCGGAATTACGATGGTAAGGTCATTCTGCATAATAGATTTGCCAAAGGTAAAATTATTATTTCTTCAACATACACAAAATCAAATTCATATCTTCGCTATCTGCGAAAAATATCAACGATGAATGGATACGTTCTAATGGGTTTTTTGACAGAAAAGGGATTAACTGCAAAGGATCTGGTCTCATCTCAAAAGGGGAAACTAATTTCCCTGAACGTAAATGCGACCACAGAAAATGCCGTGAAAATTATGAGCGAAAATAATTTTTCGCAACCTATCGTTACAAACGAAGGCCGTATAATTGGCTTTTTAAACGAATATTACTTCAACTCACAGACGATGAAAAATCACTGTAAATAATGTTGAAAATAATATGAAAGTTGCAATTATTACAGGTTCAGCAGGATTGATTGGAAGTGAATCCGTTGAATTTTTTGCCGGCAAATTTGATCTGATCGTTGGCATTGACAATAACCAACGAGAGCAGTTTTTCGGAAAAGATGCCTCTGTAATATGGAACATTCAGCATCTGTCAGATAAAATTCCTAATTACAAGCATTACTCCATTGACATCCGGGGTTATGAATCGCTTAAAAAGATATTCGGAGAATACGAGAAGGACATTAAGCTTGTGATACACGCTGCCGCACAGCCCAGCCACGATTGGGCAGCCAAAGAACCGCTCACAGATTACACCGTTAATGCAAACGGCACACTGAACCTGCTGGAATTAACGCGGCAGTTCTGCCGAGATGCAGTTTTCATTTTCACTTCCACAAATAAAGTATACGGTGACAACCCCAACTTCCTCCCCCTCGTTGAATTGGAAGACCGGTGGGAGATTGACCCCAAACACCCTTTTTACAAAAACGGAATTGATGAAACTATGAGTATTGACAACACCATGCATTCCTTGTTCGGTGCTTCTAAACTTGCAGCCGATGTGCTTACACAGGAATATGGTAAATATTTTGAAATGAAGACAGCGATTTTCAGGGGAGGATGTCTCACAGGGCCCAATCATTCAGGTACAGCATTGCACGGATTTCTTTCTTACCTGATGAAATGCGCCATCACAGGAGATCCATACATCATTTTGGGATACAAAGGGAAACAGGTTCGGGATAACATTCACAGCTATGATCTGGTGAATATGTTTTGGCATTTTTATCAAAAGCCCGGAAAAGGCGAAGTATACAACGCAGGCGGCAGCAGACATTCTAATTGTTCCATGCTCGAAGCAATAAAAATATGCGAAAAGATTACAAATAAAAAAATGAACTGTAAATACGCTGAAGCAAATCGTCAGGGTGATCATATCTGGTGGGTAAGTGATGTTTCAAAATTCAGATCCCATTTCCCTGAATGGAATTACAAATACGGACTGAACGATATACTGGAGCAGATACACCAGAACATGATGAAAAGAGTAGCAGTAAAACTAAGATGAAATTATCAATAGTCATTCCTGCATATAACGAAGATGTCTCCATCAAGAAAGCCATTAACTCCATCTATTACACACTCTGTAAAAATAATATTGACCACGAGATATTTGTCATAAACGATAATTCAAACGATACGACAGAAAATATATTAACCGAGTTACTGGCAACCGTCCCCACCCTGCGATTTGAGACTAACAAAGAACCGAACGGATTTGGATTTGCGGTTCGTTATGGACTGGAAAGGTTCCGCGGTGATTGCGTTGCCGTTATGATGGCCGATCTTTCCGATTCTCCCGATGATCTCGTCAGATTTTATAATAAAATGAGAGAAGACAAATGCGACTGTGTTTTCGGAAGCCGTTTTATAGCAGGGGGCAAAACTATTGATTACCCATTTCTGAAACTCACTGTGAACCGAATTGCCAATACAATAGTGCGCCTGGCCTTCAGAATAAAATACAATGATTGCACCAATGCATTCAAGTTGTATAAAAAGGAAACCATTGATGGATTAAAGCCCTTTCTTGCACCGCATTTTAACCTAACATTAGAACTTCCTTTAAAAGCAATAGTACGTGGTTACAGCTACACGGTACTTCCCAATTCATGGACAAACCGTCAAAAAGGTGTATCGAAACTAAAAATCAAAGAAATGGGCAGCCGGTACTTTTTCATCCTTTTATACTGCCTGATAGAAAAATATTTTTCGCGCGGAGACTTCAAGAAAAACCAGCAATAATTTTACCTTCGCAACATTCTGACCGTTGACTATTCAACCCTATGAAAAAGATTCACAACAACATCCTCGAAACCATAGGCAACACGCCACTTGTAAGGCTCAACAACATTACCAAAGACGTAAAGGCCACTGTGCTGGCCAAGGTGGAAACCTTCAACCCGGGAAATTCCATCAAAGACCGCATGGCCTTGAAGATGATCGAGGATGCTGAGAAAAACGGACTGCTGAAGCCGGGATACACTATTATTGAAGGCACTTCAGGAAACACAGGGATGGGTTTGGCTATCGCAGCCATTGTGAAAGGATACAAATGCGTTTTCACTACCACAGACAAACAATCAAAAGAAAAAGCTGATGCATTGCGCGCCTTCGGAGCAGAAGTTATTATCTGTCCTACCAATGTTGACCCTGAAGATCCTCGTTCCTATTATTCTGTTTCTTCCCGATTAGTGAAAGAGATTCCGAACTCATGGAAGGCAAATCAATATGATAACCTTTCCAATTCACAGGCACATTACGAAACTACCGGTCCGGAAATATGGGATCAGACGGGCGGAAAAGTTGATCATCTGGTTGTTGGTGTTGGAACCGGAGGAACCATTTGCGGAACAGGAAAATTCCTGAAAGAAAAAAATCCGAAACTGAAAGTATGGGGAATTGACACCTACGGTTCCGTGTTCAAAAAATACAAGGAGACCGGGATCTTTGATAAAAATGAAATATACCCTTATATAACAGAAGGGATCGGAGAGGATTTTCTTCCTAAAAATGTTGACTTCAGCATCATAGATCATTTTGAAAAAGTTACAGATAAAGATGCTGCCATGATGACACGCGAAATAGTTAAACAGGAAGGTATTTTTATAGGAAACTCTGCGGGATCAGCCATGGCAGGCTTGCTTCAGTTGAAACATAATTTCAAACAAGGAGAAGTAGTGGTTGTCATCTTTCATGATCACGGCACCCGTTATCTTGGAAAGATGTTTAACGATGAGTGGATGCGCTCTAAAGGATTTTTTGATAAAAAAGGATTAACTGCCAAAGACCTTGTGGCTTCTCAGAAAGGAAAGCTTATCTCACTTAATTTTAAAGACACGATAGAAAATGCTGTGAAAATCATGAACGAAAATGATTTTTCGCAAGTAGCTGTTACAAATCAGGGGCGTGTAGTTGGCTCCCTGAATGAGCAATACCTCTATTCCCGGATCGTGAAAAATCCAGACATCAAATCCAAGTCTGTTGAAACGATTATGCAGCCCGCCTTTCCGTATGTGGATATTTCTGCCCCAATTGATTCGCTCGCTTCCATGATCACAACCGACAATAATGCAGTACTTGTACGGGACTTTAAAACGGATGAAACCTTTATTATTACCCGTTCTGACATTATCAAAGCCCTTTGCTGAGAGATTTTAAATTTTGATGAAAATTTCTGTAATTTTTTAATTTGTATATTTGCGATTGGTATTTCCTTGCGTAACAGACTGAATAACAGGCATTTTTTTTCGCTGTAAGTATGAAGCTATCCAAAGAAATAAAAACAGGTATTCTCGTAGTAATTACGATCGCAATATTTGTTTACGGTTTTAACTTCCTCAAAGGGAAAGATATATTTTCGAGCCGCGAGATCTATTATGCAGTTTATCCCCAGATAAGCGGAATTGTAGAAGCAAATCCCGTTCAGGTTAACGGTTTCAAAGTGGGGAGGATCAAAAAAATTGAACTGTTTGATACTACAGGCCGTTTGCTGGTTACCATGGCCATCTCCGATCGCAAACTGAAGGTTACAAAAGGAACCGTAGCAAGAATAGTAAGCTCCGATCTCCTTGGAGCTAAAGCTATTGAACTGGTCCTTGGTAAAAGCAGAGACTTTGCACAGGATGGTGACACACTGGTATCTGAAATTGATCCTTCACTTCAGCAATCTGTAGAAGGAGCTATCAAACCGCTCAAAGACAAAGCTGAAAAACTGATCGCTTCCATTGACTCCATTATGCTGGTAGTACAGGCAGTATTTGATAAAAACACCCGTGAAAATCTCAGTAAAAGTTTTGA
>SCSP01000304.1 GCA_004297845.1 Bacteroidota bacterium
AAGACCTTGTTACCGGGACTTTAAAGTTTACCGCCAATCCCATCAGCCTCGGCAACGCCCCGTCTCAGGACCGCACCTTTGACGGAGCGATTGATGAAGTGCGCCTCTACGACAAAGCGCTTACGGCAGGGGAGGTGCAGGGAGTATACAACAAGGTATTAACGGCACCGGTTGCTCCTCTTTCATTCACTGCTTCTCAAACAAATGTTTCCTGCAATGGCGGAAGCAACGGAACAGCGGCAGTGGCAGCAGCAGGAGGCAATCCGCCATACACGTATTCATGGAGCAACGGAGGAACCAACTCTCAAATCTCAAATCTTACCTCTCAAACCTGCACAGTAACCATTATGGATGCAAAAGGTTGTTCAACGGCAAACACAGCAAACATCACTCAGCCAGCGGTTCTTGCAAATTCTCTTGCTATTACTTCGCCTGCCTGCGGTAACAATAACGGAAGCGTAACAGCCCTCGCAGCGGGAGGCGTTTCTCCTTATGCTTATTCCTGGAGCAGCGGAAATACCGAGGCCACGGTTACCGGATTAACCGGCAGTCAGACACAAACGCTGATTGTAACCCTTACCGATGCTAACAACTGCATATTAAAAGATACTGCCCTTGTGTCCTGTGTAACAGGTGTTGCAAATTATGATTTGCAAAATCAGTTTGTTATTTATCCGAATCCCAACAACGGAGAATTTCAAGTATCAGATATTAAGTATCAAGTATCAAGCATTGAGATTTACAATGTGTTTGGCGAAAAAGTGTATTCAGAAAAAATCCTTAATCCAAAATCCTTAATCCTTAATCTGGATTTGCCCGGTGGAATTTATTTTCTGCAGATGAAAACATGGGAAGGAAACATAAACAAAAAAATAATCATTCAAAAATAGAGTTTATACCGATTAAGGGTTGTAAATAAGAATTTACTAAATTAGCAATGCCTCAAAATGGTCTTAAATCCTCATGATTTTCCCTGTCTTTATAACTACTTGATAATCAATGATTTTGTAGAAGTATATGCCTGGAGCAACATTCAGATATATGATGGAATTTTTGACATTTAGGACCTGTTTATAAATGCAATTTCCCATCAGGTCACAGATCTCCAAATCTAAATTCTGAACAAGCGGATTTTTTAACGACAGTATTGCAGAACTGCTAAAGGGATTGGGCCATATTGATATTTCCAAGACCCTATTTTCGGTTTCAGGAACGGAGACATGGTCACAGAGGTCGTTGCTTATCACCGTTGTGGAGTAAGTAAGTGTGGCTGGCGTGTTGGGTGTTCCTGCCGAAATAACAGTTGTTCTGCTTCTCACTTGTAAAATGGGCGTGTTCACATCAGGCGTAACAGTAGTGCTGTTACAGATACTGTTTCCCATTGAATCAGTTCTGACAACTAAAATGTTTTGTCCTCCTTCGTAGGATAGCCCGACCATCATGCTTCCCTCATCTGGAGTTTTTTGAAAATACCAGAAATCATCAAAGGCAGTACCGCCATATGCTTTTGACCAAAGCACATCTCCTGAATTGCCAGTCTTCACAACAAATATATCACCCGCTCCCCCGTTTCCATAGAACCCGGTGGCGCCTGCAAACAGGAACCCGTTGTCCTTGGTTTGCCTGACATCCCAGGCGATCTCCGTGCCGGGATTGCTGCCATACGTTTTTACCCATTGTAAATTGCCAGAGGCATCTGTTTTTAACAGGCAGGCATTGTGGTTACCGGAATTTGGATTAATATGAATATCACCGGCTATGATATAACCGCCATCGGCAGTTTGTATAACCGCATTTCCTGCATCTTCAGTTGCTTTCCCATATTGTTTTGTCCACAAGGTATCCCCGGCAGAATTTAATAGGACTTTCGCAAATATGTAATTCTGGTATTTCTCTGCGGTTCTCAGCGTCTTATCTCTGCGGAACTTTGCGTAACAATTTTATGTCGCAAAGAATCGCAAAGAATACAATAAGAACCACAAAATTTACGAAAGTCCTAACTCCTTTTCTTTTTTCGGAAATTGAGTCCACTCCTTTTGAGTCCGTAAAGTATCTGTTCCTTCTGCGGGCATCTCCTGTTTTGTCGTAACATTTTTTCCATCACTTTGCTCATTGCAGAGGATGGCTCTGCTGAATAGTTCAGCCGACCAATTCACTAAAAACTCTTATCTTTGAAGCATGTATACAATTATTATAATCTCAAATCATTAGAAAAATATTCCGTTCGTTACAGAATAAAAATTAAAATCACCGACAAGAGAACTTATAGAATCGGAGTGATTATAAGAGGGAGTACGGTTTGGTTTGTTCGCCTCTTGCATAGGAAAAAGATTTATGAAAACTCTCCATAAATTTTGTGTAATCAAAAAAACAATAGCAACTTTGCATTAGAATCAATGAAATGAGCAACAAAGAAGAAATACTTCAGTTCCTTAAAAACAACAAAATTGTTTTAAGTGAAAGGTTTCATCTTACAAAAATCGGTTTGTTTGGTTCATTTGCTCGTGGCGATCAAAAGCCAACCAGCGATGTTGACATTCTGATTGAACCGGAAGATGAAGCAAAAAATATTTTTGACCTCGAATATGATTTGCGCGAACTCCTTAAAAAACAGTTCAACCGCAATGTAGATATATGCGAAGAAAAATATATTAAATCGTATTTCAAACCCTACATTTTAAGAGACGCAATTTATGTCTGAGCGCGAAATTCCCAACCTTATGCTCATGCTTGAAATGGTTGAAAAAATTCAAAGGCATGTCCACTCCATAAAGTCGCTCGAAGAGTTTGAAAAAGATGAAAAACTTTTGACGCCTGCATGATGGATTTTATCGTCATTGGAGAATTAGTTTGGAAACTATCCGATGAATTTCTTGAAAAACATAATCATGTTGAATGGTATAAAATCCGCGCCTTCCGTAATTTTGCTGCGCATGATTATTTTGGAATTAATCCTAAAAAGGTTTGGGAAATCATTCAAATCAAAATACCCGAATTAAAAACTAATCTCCAGAAGATTATTAACGGATAACCATTCATATATTTGTGATACGGATGTGCAGAATAAGAGAATACTTCAGTCTTTTTTTTCTCTCCTTGTTTGTGTTCCCCTACGTGCAAAAGGGAATACACGACCTGGAACATGCTTCTGAAGTACATTGTACCGACAAATTAAGCACCCATCTGCACGAGTTTTCACACACCTGTTCTCTTTGTGATTATACGATAGGAAAAGAATTAAGCACAGTAAGCGCGGTTGAATTAGGTTTTGAAGAATTTACCACTCCTTTTCTTTTTTCGGAAATTGAGGACACTCCTTTTGAGTCCGTAAAGTATCTGTTCCTTTTACGGGCACCTCCTGTTTTATCATAATCTTTTTTGTCCATCACTTTGCTCATTGCTTAGGATGGCCAGCTGAATTATTCAGCCGTCAATTCATTTATTCTTAAAATGATCTACGATGAGAACAACAATCAATATTGTGTTATTGATAACTATGGTGATCCCGCCTGTTCCGTTTGTCTTTGCTTCAATTACCCAGGGCAAAACATCCTTGTCCGGAAAAATTACCGATAAAGAAACCGGTGAAGGCATTCCCGGTGTCTCTGTATATTTTCCGGATATGAAAACAGGCACCATCACGAAAGCTGACGGAACTTATTTTATTGACAATCTTCCGGCTGCAAAAGTTCTGATTAAGGCCGGCATGGTCGGTTACGCCAGTATTACCGAGACAATTGATCTGTCAGTTACTACTGTCAAAGATTTTGTAATGGAAAAATCGGTGACGGAGATAACCGAGGTTGTAATTACGGGATTATCCCAGTCGAGCGAACAAAAAAGGACCCCAACACCCATCTCTGTAGTACCCCACGAACAGCTTTTGCAGAACGGTTCGTCCAACATCATTGATGCGATATCCAAGGAACCCGGAGTTTCTCAGGTCTCTACAGGTCCTGCTATTTCAAAACCTATAATCCGCGGATTGGGGTACAACAGGGTGGTAGTGGTAAATGACGGCATACGTCAGGAAGGGCATCAATGGGGCGATGAGCATGGGATTGAGATCGATGAATATTCGGTAAATAAAGTGGAGATATTAAAAGGACCTGCGAGTTTAGCTTATGGATCGGATGCGATGGCGGGTGTGGTGAACATAATCTCTTTTCCAACACTTCCGCAGGGAACCATAAAAGGAAATCTACTTGGGAACTATCAAACCAATAATGGAATGATCGGGTATTCGGGCAATGTGGCCGGAAACCTGAACGGATTTGTTTCTGATATACGGTTCAGCAGAAAGCAGGCGCATGATTATCAAAACAGATATGACAGATATGTGCTTGGTTCAAAATTTAAAGAGACAGATTGCAGCGGGATATTTGGTTTGAATAAAAGCTGGGGATATTCTCACTTGCATTTAAGTTCCTATCATCTGATTACGGAAATTACGGAGGGCAAACGCGACAGCGCCACCGGCCGGTTCATTAAGCCATTTGCATTAAATGACTCAACGGCTGCGGGTATGATCGCATCCGGAAAGGATTTTACAGATACTAAGATCGGGTTTCCGCACCAGAATATTCTTCATTATAAAGCCGTGCTGAACAACAGCTTTGTGATAAAAAATTCACGACTTAACTTAATAGTGGGCTGGCAGCAAAATCACAGAAAGGAATTTGCAGATATTCTTGCTCCTGATGCGCAGGAGCTTTATTTTTTGATGAATACATTGCATTATGATGCGCGTTTTATTTTTCCGGAGAAGAATAAATATCACATTTCGGTGGGGGTCAATGGCATGAGGCAGTCGTCTCAGAACAAGGGCGTGGAGTTTTTGGTCCCTGAATATAATCTGTTCGATCTGGGAGGTTTTATCACTCTGAAAAGGTCGTGGGAGAAGCTGGATATTAGCGGAGGCGTACGTTTTGATACCCGAAGCATTGAGTCACTTTATTTGTTGCTGGATTCAATCGGCAAACCTATTGAAGATCCCCAGCCTGGAATGACAATTAAGTTCGCTGGTTTCTTGGCAAATTATGCCAATGTAAGCGGAAGCATTGGAGCCGCATATCAGTTTTCCAAGGTGTTTTTTACCAAACTTAATGTGTCCAGGGGTTTTCGGGCTCCCGGCATAGGGGAGTTGGGTTCAAATGGAGAACATGAAGGAACATTTAGGTACGAAATCGGAGATACAAAGTTAAAGCCGGAAACCAGTTTGCAGTTTGACCTTGCATTTGGATTAAATTCAGAGCATGTTACTTGTGAGATCAGTGTGTTCAGCAACTCCATCAGCCATTATATTTATACGGAGAAGTTGAACAGTGTTTTTGGAGGGGATTCTATCCTGGAGGCATCCAATCAGATACCCACCTTTAAGTTTGTTCAGGGAAATGCTGATTTATCCGGGGGAGAGATATTGATAGATATTCACCCACACCCCTTTCACTGGCTGCATTTTGAAAATTCATTCTGTTTTGTAGAAGCAGTCAAAAAAAACTCTACCGATTCGACCAAGCACTTGCCTTTTATACCTGCGCCAAAATTTTCTACAGAGTTAAAGGCGGAGATCGAAAAAATTGGCAGCATCTTTAAAAATGCCTATGTAATGGCAGGGATAGATACTTATTTCAAACAGAATAATTTTTATTCCGCCCATGGTACAGAAACGGAAACACATGGATATACGTTGGTGAATTTCGGAATGGGTACGGATGTGGTAAATAAAAAAAACAAAACCATTTGTTCTTTTTATGTAAGCGCGAATAATCTTACGGATGCGGCCTATCAAAGTCATCTAAGTCGATTGAAATACGCTGAGATAAATTACGCAACGGGCAGAGCCGGAGTGTTTAATATGGGCAGGAACATCAGCGTGAAGCTGGTTATTCCGTTTGATATTAAGAAGCAGAAGGAATAAGTCTATTTTCTGAACGAAGGCGCGTAAGGATCATACCGGCTGTCGGTAAAGGAGGAGATGGTAACATCATCCAGGTAGAATGAATTTTTTCCGGGATTCCAGAGGTGGATTTTTACTTCATCATCGGGGTAAGCATTAGTGGGGAGTTCAAATGTGGCAAATATTTGCTGCCACTGACCAGCATTTTTGATAAATTTCGGTAAAAGTTTTGCCTGCCAGTCGCGTTTTCCGGTGGGCTGACCAATATCCATAACCAGCTGTGCGTCAAATTTTTCCTTTGTGTATACCCATGCGCTAATGCTAATGCAGGAGTTGGTTTTGAAAAGTTGCTTTGCGGTTTTGCGAAGTGTGATGCAGTATTTATCTTTTGGTTTTATGTTGAGTGAATGTTTGCCGGAATGCATTTGAACTGTATCAATTCCGGTTGTGTCAAACGAGAATAGAGGAGAGGTGTTTTCAAATCCGGTGGTTGCAAGAAAGATCGTATCTCTCCTGCAGGTATCATCCTTTCCGAAAAGAGTTATCTGAGAATTGAAATGCTGCTCATCGTAAATAATGCAGGGGTATTTTCTCTTTATGATCTCCGGTATTTCGTAGGGGCTTCTGAAATTGGACCAGCCATATATAAAGTAAGGTGTTTCGCATTCATCAACTTTCTTCAGCATATCCGCAACGTAGGAGGAATCATCTCCTGCGTAAAAATCAAACTTGATGAGTTCGTTGTTCTGCTGAAAATAGAAATCAAATATATCTTTGCTGGAAGTGTTTAGCACGGTTGTAATATTTTCTCCCCCATATTTTTTTTGAAATTCGGCAACCGCCCGATTAATTTCTTTGAATACCCCGAAATCTTCGCGCTTGTAAAAATTCTTCTCTATCACCGTGCTGAACAGGAGGACTATCCCTAAAGAAGCATACGACAGGTTGTTGAATTTTTCTTTGTATTCTTTGAAAAAAGAGAACAGGAAGAGCAATAGAAAGGGAAAGGAAAAAATAAGAACGGAATATTGTAAAACAGGATTTATTTCTACAGAATAATAATACCCGGCTAAAAACGGAAGCAGGAACCATGCCACGCAGATAGCCTGGAACTTTGAAAAGGAAATATCGAGATGGTAGATCAGGACAGAGAGCATGGAAATTATTGCTATCGTTATTACAACCAGAGGAGAATCATTAAGCCCGTACAGAATGTATTTCCATAAAAAATCTCTTCCCGGTTTTGCCAGCCATTCTCCAATCCCTCCCATACTGAACTGGTGAAGTGACACGGAAATGTGGGGAAGAAAGACAGCGATGGCAATTATTCCGGATAAGAGATAGGGTTTCCATGTTTCTTTTTTCAGGAAGAAAAATCCGGTCAATGCGATGATCATGGCAAAGAAGAAGGCGAAATAATGGGTAAGCATGCAGAGTGCCGTGGCAATGCCATAGTAAACAGCTTTCCGGTAAACTTTATGGTCTGATTCAAACAAGAACCGGGTCCAGCACCACACGGTCAGCAGGGAAAAGAACAAGCCAAACGAGTAGGGGCGCGCCAACTGGCTGTACAATACGGGGAATTCAAGTATGGCAAGAGAAAGGGAAGAGAGATAGGCGGCTGTTAAGCCAAACCACTTCTTAGCAATGTAAAATAACAAGGCAACGCTTCCTGTTCCGGCCAGTATGAACGGGAAGCGGATGGATGCTTCAGACAATCCGAACATTTTTTCCCATAGAAAAATAAATAGCTGTGTAAAAGCCGGGTGTGTATCGTGGTCACGGATCCCTTGTGCTATGAGTTCGGAAAAGGAAGAGTAGTCAAGCCGTACAAAGGCTCCCAGTTCATCGTGCGTGAAAGACCAACTCCCATAGTTCCAAATTCTCATAAAAAAGGCAATGAGAATTATGGAGGCAAAAATTATATTTTCCTTTTCGAGTGGCTTCCTCATCAATTGAGTTTCTTGAAGTAAAATTCTGTCTTGAAGGGATTCCCTCTGTCATTTCCATGGAGGGTTATATAAAGTGAGTCGGGTTGAACAAAATGATAAATTATTTCTTGTGGAAAATCATGTTCTTTATTTTCAAAGGTCCAGTGGCTGTTTTTGAAAGAAACCATTTTAAACGACACAGTTTCTTTGTTGTTAGGTAAAGTGGTGATATAAAAAATCTCGCCATCCCGAATTTCAAGCTTTATCTTTTCATGAAAAAATGTGTCCGGGCCCGAATGTGCAACTCTTTCTCCTAAAAGAAAAGAGTTATCTTCTTTTTTCCATGTGATGGAGGAATAAATAGCAAAGGAAGGCTCAAAAAAGGGTTTTTCAAGTTGTTGATCTCCTTCCCATTGTCCGACCAGGAACTGAAATTCATCCAGGTTTTTCTCGGTTTTACAAGAAAAAAGAAATAAAAAATAAATCAGGAACAATAGACAGGGAGTAAGTTTTGGTTTCATGCAACAAACTTAATCAATGATTTTGATTTACATATACGGTCTTGCGACAGAATCAGTATAGTTCATTTGGGAATATTGATCGTTGTAGAGATTTTGTTCCGGCAGGTAATAAATTATGTATCCTTTCGAAGCATATTTTTCTATGGACGGTTTGTCAATATAAAACACAGGAACTACATTCGGGTTTTGAGTGACATTCCAGCCTCTTACAAGCAGTTCATTGTACCACCAGCCGCAGATCAGAACAATTTTTTTCTGTTCCTGTTTAACTTTCTGAAATACTTCTTCTGTGTATGTGATCTTGTTCAGGCGCTTGGTATAATCTGAAAAAACAGGACCCGTAAGCGGATCAATGAAGATCTCCTGTCCTGCCACACGGAATTTTACCGATAATGCCGAGTGTGTCGAACCGCGCAGGGAATCAGTGAGGTTAATGCTGAACAAAAAGGAGGACATACTTAGCAGCACGCAGAAAATTTTAAAAGAACGCGCTGAAAGATAATATCCGAACATCAGGATGATGAAAGGCACTGCAGGAATGAGGTAAGCTGATTTCTGAGGTAAACGCAGGTAGGATATCAGGTAAAGCACAATTACCGATACAGAAGCCCAGAATAGTTTAGCAGGGATTTTCGATGTGATCATTTTCTCTTTCATTCTGAATTTCGCGAATAGTATCTTCACTTTCCAGAAAAGAATTGTGATGAGACCGATAGTTCCAAAAGTTCCCAGAGTTAATTTATAAAATACTTTAGGAAGGTTAGGGTAGGGGAACTGATCGGAATAGTGGAAAAACGAAAGGCCGTATGTTTTAAGAACCGGAAGGTAGGTGAGCAGCCCGACCAATAGAGTTGCTGATGCAAACAACCCAATCCCCCTCGATCTGTGCTTCCAGCCTACGGTTATCCCTTGGTAAGGGGGAAACAGCCAAATGCAAAAAGGAATAAGCATGGCGATACTTGTGAGGCGGAAACCGATGGCGAGGCCGAGGAAAATGCCAGCAGCCACCTCCCCCCCCAACCCCCTCTCCTCGGGGAGAGGGGGAGAAACAGCCACCGCTCCTCCCGGCCCCCTCTCCTTGAGGGGAGGGGGAGAAACAGCCACCGCTCCCCCCGGCCCCCTCTCCTTGAGGGGAGGGGGAGAAACAGCCACCGCTCCCCCCGGCCCCCTCTCCTTGAGGGGAGGGGGAGATAACAGCCAATCCCCCTGGCCCCCTTTAGAAGGGGGAGAAGCAGCCGGCTTCGTAATGAAATAGAAACTGCCCATTACAAACGCCATGGCAAGCATGTAATCAATAGTGTAGGTAGAGGAAATAAATACAATGGGAGTAAATGCAAAAGCAAATCCTGCGAATAAATAATGTTTCAGTCCGAGTTGACGGACTGAAAGAGCAAAAAATACCGTGGTGATCACACTTGAAATGGCACTGATAAGATTGGTGTAAAAAGGATTCAGTCCGTTATTAAAAAGGAATGCATACAGGTATTCCTGTAAAGGATGCCCGGGTGCTCTCGACATTTCATAATTTCCACTAAGCGCCATATTCTTGGCAGTAATGGCAAGCAGCCAGGAATCTTCCTCCGCTCCAAAGCCTGCCCATAAAAATGGAAGTCGAGAAAGGAAAACTACAATAGAAAGAAAACTAAATTGAAAAATTACGTTTTTGTAAAACGATTTATTCATTTGGAGAAATTTCTCTGC
>SCSP01000305.1 GCA_004297845.1 Bacteroidota bacterium
CGGAAATCCACACGGCCTTCAGCCGTGTAATAAAATATCGCCTTGCTTTTATCTCCCTGGTACTCCACATCGCTGATCTTCATTTCAAGGCGAAGAAAACGCGCCATGGTTCTTGCTTTCATCATCGTATCCTGTTCCATCGCCTGAGCTTCTTTCCATTTATCAATATCCGATTGCTTGGCAATGCGGTACACTTTTTTAATCTCCGAAGAATCCGGCTTTACGTTCTTCTTTTTCATTTGGGTGCGGACCAATTCTCCTGCGAGGGAAACAATGCCGATGTCATGTCCGGGAGACGCTTCCACCGCAATTACATCGCCTGCTTTGAGTGTAAAAGGATTGCTGTTGCGGTAAAATTCCTTGCGGGAGTTTTTGAAACGTACTTCCACGCAGTCAAATACTCTCTGCCCTCCGGGAAGTTCCATATCCGCCAACCAGTCGAACACGTTCAACTTGTTGCAGCCGCCCACTCCGCAGGAACCGTTGTTACGGCAGCCTCCGGGCAACTGACCGCTGGCGGTGCCGCAGCCTCTTCCTGTTGAACATCCTGAGCAAGACATGGCGAGAAAACCGGCCCCTCTCCGGATTTCTCCAAAGGAGGAGAGAGAAAGGGGTTTGGGTTATGGCAAATCTACTAAAATTACTGTCTTTGTTCTCTCCGGTCATGACGGACCAAAACACTCCTGATATTCTGCTATCTTCGCCCACTGATTTATGGTATCAATCAATGAAATAACCGTCCACTTTGGCGGGCGAACTTTATTTGAAGAAATATCTTTCCTGATAAACAAACAGGATCGCATTGGTCTTGCCGGCCGCAACGGTGCCGGAAAATCCACGCTGCTGAAAATTATTGCAGGAGAGCAAAGCGGTGACAGCGGGGAAGTAACCAAGCCCAACAGCTGCACAATAGGATATCTGCCGCAGGATATGACCCACCAACCCGGCAAAACTATTTTTGATGAAACGGCTTCGGCATTCACCGAAGTGCAAACACTGGAAAAAAAGATATCGTATATAAACGAGCAGATCGCTACGCGCACCGACTATGAATCGGAAGAGTATATGCAGCTGATACACGACCTGCACGATTACAGCGAGCGCATGAACCACCTGGGAGGTTATTCACTGCATGCAGATATTGAAGCCACCTTGATCGGACTGGGTTTTGAGCGCACAGACTTCAACCGAATGACGGAGGAGTTCAGTGGCGGATGGCGCATGCGCGTGGAACTTGCCAAGCTTTTGCTCTGCAAACCCGATCTGCTTTTATTAGACGAACCCACCAACCACCTCGACATTGAATCGATCCAATGGCTGGAGGATTTTCTGAAAAATTATTTCGGAGCGGTGGTCATGGTATCGCACGATAAAGCATTTCTGGATAACATCACCACACGTACCATCGAAATTACGATGGGCAGGATCTACGATTACAAAGCCAATTATTCAAAATATCTCCTGCTCAGAAAAGAACGTAAAGAATCTCAGATTGCCGCTGCCAAGAACCAGCAGAAGTATATTGACAAAACAAAAGTCCTCATCAATAAATTCCGTGCTAAAAAAGACAAAGCAGCTTTTGCACAATCTCTGATAAAAAAATTGGATAAGCTGGAAATTGTAGAAGTGGATGAGGAAGATACCAGTAGTTTAAAATTCAAATTTCCGCCCGCTCCCCGCTCCGGGAAAATGGTGGTGATGGCGGAAGATGCCAGGAAGCAATACGGAGATAAAGTGATCTTTTCCCATGTCAATTTTAGAATTGACCGGGGCGATCGTGTGGCGTTTGTAGGAAGAAACGGAGAAGGAAAATCAACGATGAGCCGGCTTATTGTTGGTGAAGAAAAATTTGATGGTATGCTCAAAGTGGGCGAGTCGGTAGATATTGGGTACTACGCCCAGAACCAGGCAGAGATACTGAACGGAGAAAAAACGGTACTCGAAACCATTGACGAATCCGCTACCGGTGAAGGCAGAAAGAATGTGCGCGCCATACTGGGATCCTTTCTTTTCAGCGGTGATGATGTACAGAAAAAAGTAAAAGTGCTCAGCGGAGGAGAAAAAGGAAGGCTGGCCATGTGTAAACTCTTGCTTCAGCCCCACAGTCTGCTTGTGCTGGATGAACCTACCAATCACCTGGATATGCGCTCGAAAGATGTTTTGAAAACGGCTCTCAAACAATATGACGGAACGCTGATCCTTGTTTCGCACGACAGAGACTTTTTGCAAGGTCTCACCAACCGCGTA
>SCSP01000031.1 GCA_004297845.1 Bacteroidota bacterium
CTTTGATGTTGGATGAGTTTTTATTTTCAATCAATGTCGATTTTACTACCTCCATCGAAACAGTGATTTCCTCCAGCTTGCGCTCATATTTCCCTGCAGAGACCACCATCGTTTCCAATTGTGTGAAAGCAGGCTTTAAAATAAAATTGTGCTCCGTAGCCTTCAGCGAATCAATAACAACAACAACTGTATCGGATTGCATACTTACGTATGCACAGATAACGGTATGCTTGCCTGTACTTAGCCGCAATTGATACTTTCCGTTAATATCCGTAGTAACACCGTGTGTTTTATCACCGGGATCATAAATAATTGCTCCGATAACCGGTTCTTTATCTGAATCATCCCTTGTAACTCCTTGAAGAATTCCAAAACTCTGCGCATAAAGCGATGCAGAATATATCGTTAAAAATAAAGAAAAAAATAAACAACTTCTCTTTTTCAATCTTCTTGCTTTTAGAGGCCTACAGTAGCTGCCAGTAGTTTTCAGCCAAGTTTTAATTTATGTAATTTTAAAAAATGGTTCCTAATATTCTCATTCAAAATTACTTTATTCTGTTGTTCGCTTCCCCAAATTCCTCCCAGGCCAATAGGTCGTATTGTAAATATCATTTTAGCGTTCTCCTTTTTCAAAGGATAATCATGATAATCATAATATATTACCGGATGTGAGATTGCTGCTGCTGACATTAAATGGTTAAAAGTTCCTGCATACATTCTCTGTTTTTTGAATACTACTATAAATTTCACAAATTGCAAAATAGTGGATTTCTGTTTTTCTATTTTTTCTTTCAATTCAATAAATTTTTGATTTCCACTTTCATTTAAATAAATCTGTTGTTCTTTCCAATCATAAATTTCTATATCCTCCTCGCAAATAAAACTATTAGAAAGGGCGGTAGTATTTAAAAAACCAGTCCAACTACTATCATAGTCGTAGTGATTGACATGACTGTGGTCATCGGGAAAAAAAAGATACAAAAAGTATAACCGTCTTTTTGCATTACTTCCCTCCGTTCAAATGCTGAAACTGATAGAATTGATAACAAGAATAACAGTTTCATTGTGATTTATTTGAAGTTTTGAAACGCCCTTATGGGTTCGGAATAAAATCAAAAATAACTTTCTAAAATAAATTATTTTTGAATAACAAGTTTTCCGGATTTAATGGCTGTATTATTTTCATCGGTTACAGCATAAATATATAATCCATCGGGAAGCGTATGTACATCAATATTTGCAGCATTTACTGTTTTTTCTTCTGTAACTTTACGACCGGTTGCATCATACAGAACAAATGTAACTTTTGATCTTGATGTGTTTTTGATAATTATATGGTCCATTACAGGATTAGGAGCCACTGTTAACTCAGGATTTTGTTGTTCCACTATTGCTGTTGTGGGGTTAATAACTAGTGCTAAATCATCCGCAAAAAGAGTACTGCCCACAACTCCAATTGTGCTGTTTATGCTTGACGATAAAAGCCAAATAGAATTAACAACAGGATTTACAGAAGGTCCATAAACTAATGGCGCTGCAAACCGCGTGTATGTGTTCACAGTTGTTTTAGCATAAAAAGTAGCCTCAGCAATTGTGTCTGCATTCCCGGCTGCAGCTCCAAACAACATAAATTTCACAAAACAAGTGTCTCCACTCATAGGAGCTGATTTGTACCATCCAATAATACTGTCAGGTCGCAGCGTATAAGGAATTCCACCGCTGATTGATCCGCTGGCTGACGTTGGGAGTGTGCCTGTAGTTACCACCCCGGGCGCCAAGTTGCCCAAAAGACTTTTAGTAATCAATTTCACGGCAGCGCTGCCACTATGTATGTCTGCTGCCGCAGTTGCCTTAATGCATCCGAAAGAACCTATGATCGCAGTTTGAGAATTTGCATCGTCCCAATCATCAGGGGAAGTATAGCTGGGGAAACCTTGAGTTGTCCAATTTTCAAATCCAGGATTCGGTGTTGCTTGTGCCCAAAGGGCTGTGATGGAAACGGAAAGGATTGAAAACAGGGTAAATATCTTTTTCATGATGGTAGATTTTGTTGTTTTATTGTTTTATTTAGTGGACGACAAAGGTAATTTATTTATCCTTACATAATGGATAGCGCGGAGATTATATTTAAGTATTTCCCTTCCCTCCCGGAAACTCAAAAAAAACAAATTGAACAGTTGGGAGGGTTGTATGCCGGTTGGAATTCCAAGATCAATGTCATCTCCCGAAAAGACATTGAAAATTTTTACGAAAGGCATGTACTTCATTCTCTCGGCATTGCCAAAGTAATTTCATTCAAGCCAAAGACAAAAATTTTAGATGTAGGCACAGGAGGTGGATTTCCAGGAATACCACTGGCTATTTTATTTCCTGATTGTGAATTTCATTTGGTTGATTCTATCGGAAAAAAAATAAAAGTGGTGAGTGCGGTGGTAGAAGCGCTGGGATTAAAAAATGTGAAGGGAATCTGGTCAAGGGCGGAGACCCTCCCCCTGCACCCCCACCCCCTCCAAAGGGGGACAAACAGCCAATACCATTTTGTGGTAAGCCGTGCGGTAACCGAACTTCCTGAATTTCAAAAATGGGTAAAGGGAAAATTTCTGACCGAGAATTTTAATGATCTGCCTAACGGTATTCTTTATCTGAGGGGAGAAGGAGGCATGGATTACAAAACCCATGATCTGAAAAATTATTTTTCCGAAAAATTCTTTGAAACCAAGAAAATGGTTTATATCCCCGCCTGAATCTGACTGTCATTTCATAAACATCTTTGTGAATTGTTTCCCTTCAAAATTTACTTTCAGAAAGTAACATCCGCTGTTCAATTCCGAAACATCCACTTCCGCCTTGTTTCCCGAATGTTGAAATGAAGGATGGAATGTTTGGCCAAGAACATTTTCAACGGTGAGGATAGACAAAGAATAATTGTCTTTCAACGAAACGGTGATCAAATTTTTTGCAGGAACAGGGGAAATATTTATTTCAGGCAAGTCGGGATCTTCTGTTCCACCAAGCACACAGCCAACGGATAAATTAAACAACTTAACTCCTGTCCAATTCGAAGCAAAAGGTATGCCAAGCGTACAAATATAAGAGAGGTATAATTGATAGTTGCTCTTGATAAACCCTATTCCCCATGTGCCAATGTTGTTGGAAACACCTCCGTAGAAATTACAGGAATCCGGTTGCGCGGGATTTGAAACATCCACCACCATCATGTCGCTTTTACCGGTGGATATATAAACCAACTGGCAATTATCATGGTAAGCAATTTCATTGGCATGACTGGGGCTCGTAAACCAGTTATTATTCGGAGCGTTATAAGGATTCCACCAGCCGGTCATTGTAATGTTGCTTGTATCCGAAACATCCAGCACCTCCATTCCGGCATAATCCACTGTTACATACAGCAACGTATCGTTCTTCACAAGGTTGTTGTACGCTTTGGGGTGATTGAGCGGAGTGTACATCACCGGGTTGCACCAGCGACCGGTTTCCCTGGGTACAGATTTATTTGTGCAGTTGACGATTCTAATTCCTCCGGCATCAAAGCATAAATACACAATACTGTTTTTCACTTCCATGCCGCGTGCATTGTAGAGCGAGGCCGTTGGGTTATTCACCGGCCAGTTGATGTCCGGCTTGAACTGTGACATAAATACAATATTGCTTTTAGTCGTTATATCCAGAACGATGAGTCCATTTCCCATGGCTCCCAGGTATGCATAATTACCTTCCGCTTTTACAATTCCTGAACCTCCGGTTGATGCTGCAAGCTCATAAAAGTCGGTTACAGTTGGCGCTATTGGGTTCGTAACATCTACTATCGCCATTCCGGATTTCTGGGTACTGTTGAAATGATTACCAATCGCCAGGTACAGATAATTGCCACTCTGGGAAACATTCATCACATGGAGCGAATCATACAAATTGATTGGAACCGTTGCTGCCAGAGAAGGTGTAGCAATTGCGCTGATGTCATAAATTTTTAAGCCCGCTTCTTTATTCGCAATATATAAATAAGGGCGATTCAGCTCATCGTGCATCATGGTCATCACCGCCTGGTTACAGGTAGAAGCAATGTCGGACTGGTGGGTGGCTGACCAGGTAGAACAGGATTGGGGAAATGAAAAAGTTGGCAGCAGGAAATAGACAGCAGACAATAGACGGCCGAGAATAATTTTTTCCATGATATCATTTTATGTTATAAATCAAATCAGAAAATTTTAATTCAACTCAAACTGTAGTTTGCTCAAACTCCTGTAAAGCCCGTCAGTAATAGCGATGAGATCTTCGTGGGTGCCGCTTTCCTTCACCTGTCCATGATCGATTACAATTATTTTGCCTGCTTTTCGGATGGTACTGAGGCGGTGAGCAATTACTAAAGATGTCCTTCCTTCCATGAGCTTATCCAGAGCTTCCTGTACTAATCTTTCAGATTCAGAATCCAGCGAAGAAGTAGCTTCGTCTAATAATAATATGGAAGGATCTTTTAGCACCGCGCGGGCAATGGCGATTCTCTGACGCTGTCCGCCTGATAATTGTATGCCCCTCTCGCCTACCTTGGTTTCAAATTTATCGGGGAAGCTTTCGATAAAAGAAAGTGCGTTGGCTTTTTGAGCAGCAGCAATCACTTCCTCCATCGTTGCATTTCGTTTTCCATAAGCAATGTTGTCTTTAATAGTTCCTCCAAACAGCAAAACATCCTGTGGCACAATAGCCATTTGGGAACGTAGTTCAGTTAGAGAATAATCCTGTGCATTCTTTCCGTCAATCAAAATCTTTCCGCTGTCGGGATTGTAAAAACGAAGTATGAGATTCGTTACCGTTGATTTCCCTGCGCCACTCGGGCCCACAAGGGCGATAGTCTCGCCTTTTTTTGCTTTGAAAGAAATATTTTTCAGCACAGGAAAGTCTTTCCGGGAAGGATAGGAGAAAGAAATATTCTGAAATTCTACCTCACCATCAAAACGCTTTCCGCGCTGCTGGCTGTTTCCCCTCTCTCCCTGTGGAGAGGGGTTGGAGGTGAGGCGCGAGGGCTGCGGTTGTAAATCAATCTCCTCTATCGGCTCATCCAGCAGATCAAAAACCCGTTCCGTTGCCCCCACCGCTCGCTGTATCTGCGCGTACTGCTCCGGCAAGCCTCCAATGCTTCCTGCAACCATCACCGTATAGAACAGGAACGACATCATATTATCAGGCGATATCTCTCCCTCCACTTTCAGTTTCACCACATACCAAACCATGAAAACGATGGCGCCAAACAGACAGAAAATAATAAATGAGAAAAAGCTTCCGCGGGCGTATCCGCTTTTCATTGCCAGCTTTACAATTTCGAGGGTAGATTTTGAATAGCGCGATGCTTCATGTGCTTCGTTAGTAAATGCTTTAACATTGGCAATTCCCAAAAGAGATTCCCCTACTATCACATTTGAATCCGCAACATTATCCTGCACACCCTTGGATATCTTGCGTATCTTTCTTCCGAAATAAACAGTAAGAATTGCCAGCACGGGAATAATCGAAAGCATGACAAGGGCTAATCTTCCGGATGTAAAACAAATGATAGCAATGCCTCCGATAATGATCATGCTCTGGCGCAAAAATTCGGCAATGCTTGTCGTGAATGTTTCCTGGATTTGCGATATATCCGCACTGACCCTGCTATTTAATTCCGATACCTGTCGGCTGGAAAAAAAACTCATTGGCATGCGGATAAGCCGGTTGTAAACATCCTGTCTCACTCCGGCCAGCATGTTTTCCGTAACGCTTACAAAAAGTATGACCCTGAAAAAAGAAAATATAGACTGAAGTGCAAAAAGAATCAGCAATTGTATTCCAACCGTATTCGCAACTCCAAGCAACGAACCTATTGAATCCGTCTTCCCCGCCAGACCCATGAGATCCCCCATCAGTTTTGGGAAAATAAGCGCAACCGCTCCGGTTCCTGCCAAAAAGAACAATCCCAGGAAAAACTTCCATTTGTGAGGCCCAATAAACCTGAAAATACGGCTTGCTTTACCAAGGCTTTCCTTGTTAAGTTTCGCTTTAGGAAGGTCTTCTTTTTTGGTTGCCACAGCCGCTACTTAATTAAGAGCGCGAATGTACTTCAAAAATGATATTATGCAGAAGAAATATGCAGACGGATTTAAACAAATTCAGACAGAAAATATATCTGTTTGCATCCCGAATAATCTGTCTGAACCTGTATTCGCTCAGTTTGAAAACATTTCTATCTTTGCCTCCCTTTTTGAGAAAAGGGTTAATCGTTAAAAGGCTATCCCCTATTCGGAACAGATAGAACTAATAAAGTTTGACACGATTAACCGATAACTATTAACAATTAACCTGTATTAAATATGAAACGCACTTTTCAGCCTTCCCAGAGAAAAAGAAGAAATAAGCACGGTTTCCGTGAACGTATGTCTACTCCCAATGGTCGCAGAGTGGTAAGAGCGCGCAGAAGAAGAGGCAGAAAAAAACTCACAGTTTCGAGTGTGAAACGTCATAAGAGATAATTCAAGCTGTTTTTATTCACTGCATACCAATGTACGAATCGGTAACGAATGTTACGAATAAATTCAAACGCCTGATTAGTGACATTCGTAATTCATTCGTTAATTGGTAAGCCGGGAAGATCAATGAGCAGTGAAAGTAATGTAAGAGATGAAAAAGTCAGGCAATCCATATCTCATTCAATTTGTAGGGCTCAAGGACGGGGAGCATAGGTTTGACTACGTCATTGACGATGCTTTTTTTAAAGACAGGGAATATTCGGAAGTACAAAAGGCGCACATTGATACGCAAGTAATCCTCACCAAGGCAACTCACCTTCTTGTTTTTGATATTAAAATGGAAGGAACGATCAATGTTCCCTGCGACCGATGCGGAGACCCCTTTGATTTTCCGGTATGGGGAGAAAGAAAGCTCGTTGTAAGCCTGACAAACGATAAGTTTGACGATGGAGATGACATCGTATCACTTTCCCTGGAGGCATCGGAAATCGATATTTCTCAGACACTTTACGAATACATTAATTTACTTCTTCCCCAGCGCAGAATTCATCCTGTTGAAGAAGACGGCACCAGCGGATGCAATGAAAATGCGCTTAAAACACTGAACAAACTTTCTGAAAAAGAAGAAGAACAGAAAACGGACCCGCGCTGGGACGCATTAAAAAAAATACAACAGAATTAATAATCAATAATTTCTATCTACCATGCCCAACCCAAAACGCAGACACTCCAAAAGCCGAAGCCGCAAACGCAGAACACATTATAAAGCGGTTGCACCGACCATTTCAAAATGTTCCAACTGCGGAGCTCCCACGTTGATGCACCGTGTGTGTGCTGACTGCGGATACTATCGTGGAAAACAGGTGATTGAGAAAACCACAGCAGCATAAATAGGTCACTCCATCCCTGCCTTCCCCCAAGGGGAAGGAGAAAAGGCGTACAACCCTCTCCCCTTGGGGGAGAGTTGGAGAGGGATGGTAATTATTTTTCTATGAGAATAGGACTTGATGTAATGGGGGGCGATTTCGCTCCCAAGGCCGTGATAGACGGTGCCGTGCTTGCTATGAGAGAACTTGCAAAAGGTTCTGTCATGGTGCTTATTGGCGATAAAGAAATTATCCAAAAAGAACTTCAAGCTGTTGATGTTCCGGAAGACAAATACGAGATCGTTCATTCTTCCGATGTGATTGGAATGGCGGAATCTCCTATTAAAGCTTTCACGCAAAAACCAAAATCAAGTATCGCTATCGGCTACCACCTGCTGATGGAGAAAAAAATAGACACATTCTCAAGTGTCGGCAATACCGGAGCTATGCTGGTAGGCGCAATGTATTCTATAAAAACTATACCCGGTGTTATACGTCCCTGCCTCACTTCCATGGTGCCGAAAGAAAGTGGTAAAATGGGCGTGCTGTTAGATGTGGGGGCCAATGCAGATTGTAAACCAGATGTGCTATACCAATTTGGAATCCTCGGATCGCTTTATGCAGAACATGTTTACGGAATAAAAAATCCCATGGTAGGGCTGATGAATCTGGGTGAAGAAGGCGGAAAAGGCAACCTGGTTACTCAGGCAGCCTATGAGATCATGAAAACAACTCAGCAATTCAATTTTATTGGAAATATAGAAGGATGCGACCTGTTCAATGAAAAAGCCGATGTGATCGTATGCGAAGGATTTACAGGCAATGTAATTATCAAACAGGCGGAATCCATTTATGAGCTATTAAAAAAGCACGAGAATCTTGATCCGCTGATTCAGAAGTTCAATTACGAAATTCACGGAGGCAGTCCCATACTGGGAGTGAACGGTGCAGTGGTGGTTGGACATGGTATTTCTAACGCAGTGGCCATAAGAAATATGATCATGCTCTCCAGGAATGTCGCGGAAACAAATCTTGCCGAAAAAATAAAAAATGCGCTGGAGTATGTTTAATCGGTGTTTCCGTCAGCTTTCAAATTCACGGTCTTTATCCAGGTTTTCAGTGCCGTCAGGTCTTATGGTCTGACGGTGAATGATGGCATCTCTTGATATCATCAGGTAGTTGAGACCTGACGCCATGCTAATATCTCTTTAATTTTAATGCGTCACGACCTGGGTTGTCATCCGGACAATAATAGACCTCTTGCGAAATTAAATTTTAGCATTTTCAAGGTTGTAAATTCCTACGATCAAATTCATTCTTAGCTCAAACCGTTTTCTTCTGTTTCTGTAACGCTCAGATACAATTTTGAATATTTTTAGTTTGCGTATCACATGTTCAACAAATATCCTGCTCCTTGATATTCGTTTATTATTCGCAATATCAGTTTTTGTGAGCGGGTGATGCTTGCTTTTCTTTTTCGGCATTCTGCAATTAGCATGTATCTTATGTATGCCCTTGTAGCCCATATCAAGGTCTATTCTTGTGCGTTTTGAGATTTTCAATCTGCTTTTTTTGAACAGTTCAAAATCATGTGTTTTTCCATTGCTGAAATTTGTCGCCAGTATTTTCTTGCTCTTTTTCTCAACAACTATTTGTGTTTTTATCGTGTGTTTTTTCTTTTTTCCTGAGTAGTACTTTTTTTGTTTTTTTTAGGGCGCTCTATTGGACTTTCAGTTGCATCCACTAATATGACTTCATAGTCAATCTTGCTTATCTGTTTTTTTTGTTCTTGGGCAGTTGAAATTTCTTACACTTGCTTAGAATATTTTCTATTTTCTGTATCGTTCGGCAAGTTACCGCTTCACTTATACCATAATCGGTTCCTATATGAAATTGCGTTCGGTACTCCCGCCAATACGTCAGTGTCAATAGAATCTCATCTTCCGGGCACAATGTTGGTTTTCGGCCAGCTTTCTTTTTATTCTTTTGTTTTCTTTTTTTCTCCTTTTTCTTGACTTCCTTTGTCATAGAAAGGAAGGTAGAAAGACCTGCTCCGAATCTTCTTTTAAAAGCCGAAGGGGTTAATGTTTTTATATTTTCATCAGGTTTCACGCATCAAAATTAATGAGCCTTTTGACATAGTCAATATCATAATTAGCTTTTAGCTTTTTATGGGTCATTGAAAGCTTGGTTTCTTTATCTTCATTCAATAGGTTTATTGCTACTTTGTTGACAAGGGCAAAATTTTGCGATGAATGTCCTTTTCGTTTTCGGCTCTTGTCTTCATCAAAATTCATATCCAGTATCCAGTGCAAAGAATTTTCGATTCCCCAATGGCTGCGAATTAATTTGTTAAACTCATCAGCAGGCTTTTCTAATGAGCTAATGTAATAGCGTACTTGGGTTTGCTCTTTATCGGAAATCATTCTCTTTGATTCTATTTGGATGATTGATTTTACGCCTACCCATTCTGCTTTTTTCTCAATCATTTTTAAATTACTGATTACGGTACATTTTCGCACATCCGTTCTTCCATTATTTTTTTCTATCTGTTCGGCTACACTACCTGCTTTTATAATTGAAAAACTACTTGTAATATCGTTCCTCAATTGTTCCTGATTGTCTTTAACAGCAATGATGTAATCTGCTTTCTTTTCAACAATAAGGGAGACGATCTCTTTTTGACACCCCAGGGCATCGAGAGAAATGATACTGCCTTTTATGTCTAAGATGTTTAACAGATCTTTTATGCCTGCTATTTCATGTCCTTTGCCTTGTGTTTTAAATTGTCCGAGAACCAACTTATTTTCACTTGCCCAAGCATTGACCAAATAAAGAGCTTGCTTGTTTTGAGCTGTATCAAAACTCCTGCGGGCGATTTTACCATCAATGGCTATCAGTTTATTTCCTGCATTATAGAGTGCACTTGTCCATGCGACAAAGCAAGTATGAAAAGCATCTGGATTTATTAGACTAAAAACACGCTCTATTGTATCGTGAGAAGGTACTCCATTGGTAAAATCAATGATAGACGAAAGCTCTTTTTGACGTAGTCTCCCGAACATTGCAATTTGTTCCCATGCTTTAATTCCACAGATGACAGTGGTTGTTGTTAAGCTAAAGATGGTATCTAAACTATGTTGTTTGCTTCTTTCTATTCGGGGGTCTTCAATAGAGTTGAAATAATCTTTGATTTGCATTTTTTAATGCAAAAAACGGATAACTCTATTTCCAATCTAGATTACTTTGACTTTTATGCTAACTTTTGATTGTTAATTTTGATGCGTGAAACCTACTTGGTCTGGCATAAATATTTTCAGTAAGTCGGGTCTTACGGCCTGACGGTGAATGATGGCATCTCTTGATCTCGCCGGGTGGTAACACCTGACGCAACGCTAAAAAGCACAATCATGCTTTCCAAAAATGTGGCGGAGACAAAGATCGTCCATAAGAATAGAAGGCGTGTTTGCCTTATCCTTGAGTTGAAAAAGTCCTACCTTTAGCCTAAATTCATTTTGTGAAACTTCAGGCAGCCATTACAGGAGTTCAGGGGTATGTTCCCGACTTTGTACTATCCAACCAGGTGCTGGAAACCATGGTGGATACCAACAGCGAATGGATAGAGACGCGGACAGGTGTCAAGGAACGCAGAATCCTGAAAGGCAAAGGACTTGGCAATTCCGACATGGCTGTGGAAGCGATCAAAGGATTACTCAAGAAAAAAAATATCAATCCTGAAGAGATAGATATGATCATTGTGGGTACGGTTACTCCCGATCATATTTTCCCCTCCACCTCAAATATTATCTGCGAAAAAATTGGCGCTAAAAATGCCTGGGGTTACGATATTTCAGCTGCCTGCTCCGGATTTTTGTTCTCGCTGGTAACCGGTTCTCAGTTTATCGAAACAGGCAGGTACAAAAAAGTAATTGTTGTTGGCTCAGATAAAATGTCGGCCATTGTGGATTATACCGATCGTTCCACCTGTGTGATTTTTGGTGACGGAGCAGGGGCAGTTCTTCTTGAACCCAATACAGAAGGCTTCGGCATTGTTGATTCTATTCTTCGCGTAGATGGTACCGGTAAAAAATATCTTTTCCAACAAGGCGGAGGTTCCGTTCAGCCTCCAACCATGAGATCGGTTGCCAACAAGGAACATTTTATATACCAGGAAGGGCAAAGTGTTTTCAAATTTGCCGTAAAAGGAATGGCGGATGTATCTGCCGAGATCATGGAACGCAACCATTTGAAAGGAAAAGATGTGGCTTGGCTCGTTCCTCACCAGGCAAACAAACGCATCATTGACGCAACCGCTAACAGGATGGGCGTTGGAACCGATAAAGTAATGCTCAACATTCACCGCTACGGAAATACCACATCAGGCACCATTCCACTCTGCTTGTGGGATTATGAAACACAAATGAAAAAAGGGGATAACATCATTCTGGCTGCTTTCGGTGGCGGATTCACCTGGGGTTCTATTTATGTGAAGTGGGCGTATGATTCCAAATGACACCTATGAACAAACAACAGCAAGTAAAATTCATACAAAAAAAGTTTTTTTGTATAGGCAAAAGAAAATCTACCCCACAATAACCGCCAGTCTGATCAGCATGGCAGCCACCTTAAGGCTATGCGCGTCAAGCACCGATTTATTGATATCAAACTTCAGGGCATCATCCTCATCAATGACAAAACTGATGCCTGCTCCCTTCTTTGCAAGCCCTTCACGTTCGGCCACTATCAACACAGATTTTCCCTTCACTTTTTCCGAAAGTACCTTAAGCTCGGAGCTTTTAGAAGTTGGGATGTAGATCATGCTGCACAAAAGCGCATCGTTTGCTGTAGCAATATTCAGTACAACAATTTGTCTGCCCTTTGCTTTTTTATTTTTTGCAAGTTCATAAAGTTCTTTCTTAACGGGCGATTCACCGATCACCCCAATAATGAAATCGCCTTCGGTATTTGGCCATTCCACATACTTCATGAAATTGTAAAGAAAAAGCGTATAGGCTTTGTAGTCCATATCCTGAGCCTGCGCTTTTTCTGATCTTCCCAGGAAGGATATCAGAAAAAATCCAAACAGCAAAACATATTTCCAAAAACGATTCATTATTCCTGTTTCTTTTTCTCTTTTTTTACTTCGTAAGTAAGTTTTAACATAAGCTCCCTGGAGGGTCCCGGAAGAGCGGCATGATCGCCATAATACGGCTGAATGAATGAATAGTGTGCGTTCAGCATATCATAACACCCCAACCCGATTGTTAAACCCTTCACGCCAAAATTGTTTATGCTGACAAAAAGGTTTGCAAGCATAAGCGGTTTGAATTCTCCCTGTAGGTAATTCCCTACGCTGTCAATTTCCGTATAGCCATACCGTTTGCCGATGTATAAAAGGGAAGGGCTGATGGTGAAATATTTTCCGGCCTTGATGGAAACATTGAGATTAGCCTTGTGTGCGGGAAAAGCAAGCAGCAGGGACTTCTTGTCTTCTACCATGTAATCTTCGCTGTTCTCTTTATTCAGAACGGTATAAAAGGAATAGTTAGCAATGACATAACCCCATTTATCGCGCATGCGATACTCCACTTCAACTCCCTGGCTCCCGCCCATGCCAAAATTCTTGTAGTTGTCTAATTGAAGCGAGTCGCCTACGAAATAAACGATCGGGTCTTCAGTATCGATATCAAACAGGTTTGCTGTAATCAATGATTTGCGGGTAAGTTGGTACCCTGCTTCCAGTTCTATTACCTGAGTAAGTTCAGGTTTTATTCCTGCCGAATCTTCCAGATTTATATTTTCGATGGTGGGTGCACGAAAGGCATTGCTGTAAAGTGCTTTGAAGTGGAACTTCTTGAATTTTTTTGTAAAACCAACGCGGGGTACGAACGCAGAGCCATAATCGCTGTGAACGTCATATCGGGCGCCTGCAATAAAATTCACGATTCGGGTTTTCGCAAGTGTCTGCAGGAAGAAGGCATGATTGGAATACTGAACTTCTTTTTCTCCATTTGAAAAGTAACTGCTGTCGTTGCTGTTATCCTGTGCCTTATCTGTATAGAGCTCAGCACCGGCAACAAAATTTATTTTCCGGGTGAGATTATACGAAGCGGTTACATTTCCGGTGTAGCGCTGAACAGATTTGCTGTAATCCTCTGCAACCGAATCGCCATCCCAAATGGTTTCCCAGGGAGCTTGGTTCTTGAAATTGAATTTGGGAGTGATGGTCAGCTTTTTAGCTTTTCCAACCTGCCCGGAATATTTCAGCTCTGTAAAATTGGATCTGTAATTTATCGGATAGGGGATAGGAGTGATCGTATCATATTCATCCCGTACCGTTGTCTGATACATATCCAGTATCCAGCGGGCACTGAAATTTTTATACGTCATACCAACATTCAAATGCGTGGGATCCAGATTGGAATTGCCGGCCATGTTGTAGGTATTCCCGAAGAAATCCGTATAATCCTGATCGCTTCGATTCGCCTGCCCTAAAAACGCACCCATTGTAAATTGAAAATCCTGACTTTTTTTTCCGGCTGAAAGATTGAAATTTCTACGGCCCATTCCTCCTTCCATCTGTCCGGCAAGTGCTGTCAAAGAAACACCCAGCAGATCAGAAGCGCTTTTAGTGATAATATTAATGACTCCATATTCTGCGAACCCACCGTAGATTGCCGAGCCGGGACCCCGTATCACTTCAATTTTTTTTATCTGATCAACCGGAAAATGATTCCCAAATGAATTAATTCCAAAAAGCCCCTCATTCATTTCCTGTCCATCAATCAGTAATAATACTTTTCCTTCGTGCGCCCAAAGGCCGCGTGTCCCTATCCCAACGGCACCTTCCACATCCACGCCAAAATCAATTCCGGGTACCAACCGGAGGGCATCTATCAGGTCACGGGCACCTGAATTGCGGATCTCTTCATCTGTGATGAGGGTAACAATGCCGGGAGATTCACGTGCTGTAAGCGGTCGTTTGGATGCTGCCAATATTAAGGAGTTGATGAGTTCTTCCAGTTCAGAGGGGATCCCGTGTGCTTTCATGCGAAGCAACTGCTCCAGGGACATTTCGTAAAAGTCAAATGTATCTTTAGCCGCTGACTGAATCTGTCCCCATGCCGGAGCAAACAGCGTAGCCGAAAGGACCAATGATAAAAAATGCTTTTTCATGAAGTGTGGGTAAAAATATGAATTTCAGATAACTTGGCGGAACAGTCTCCTGTCGGTAATTAACATCTAAAAATTAAGAATTCATTGGTTTTGCACTTCACCGTCCCTAAGGGTAATGATACGATCAGTTTTGTTGGCAAAATTCATATCGTGCGTTACGATGAGAATAGACTGGTTGTATTTTTCTTTTAATTCTTTAAGGATGTCAAAAACAATCTCCGAGTTTTTTGAGTCCAGGTTCCCGGTAGGTTCATCGCCCATGATAATTTTCGGGTCATTGATAAGAGCCCTGGCAATTGCAACCCGCTGCTGCTGTCCGCCCGATAATTTATTGGCGCGTTTATATGCCTGGTCTTCCAGCCCCAGCATTTTTAATTTTTCCATGGCAAGATCATCGATCTGTTCCTGAGAATACCTCCCTAATTTTATGGCGGGCATGGCTACATTTTCAAGTACAGTAAATTCGGGCAATAAATAATGAAACTGAAAAACAAATCCGATTTTTTCATTGCGGATAGCAGCAAGTTGATCCTTGCTTTGTAAACTCAGGTTGTCCCCGTCAAAATAGATATTCCCGGTGTAGTCTGTATCTAACGTGCTCAATACATATAATAGCGTAGACTTTCCGCTACCGGAGGCGCCAACAATTGCAGCAAACTCACCCTGCTTCACACTCACATTAACGCCCTTCAGCGCCTGAAACTCCACCGGGTCATGAAAGAATTTATTGAGATTTTTGGTCTCTATGATATTTTTTACGGTTGTCATTTTGAACGTATGATGTCAATGGCATCAATTTTGGATGCCTTGCGTGCAGGGATATATCCTGCAATAGCAGTCACAATAAGTGCGAATACATAAGCAAAAATGAAAAACAGCGGGGAGGAATTGAAGCGCAGATACTCCATGGAAACAAATCCTTTAACATCCATTTTGATAGAGCCGACCACCTGCTGCATGGTAAACCCCAGGAGCAATCCGAGCAGCCCTCCTACAATTCCTATGAGTAAGCTCTCTGTCAGGAAAATTTTTACGATATCCCTGTCTTTGTAGCCCACCGCTTTCAGAATGGCAATATCCGGCATCTTTTCATAAATTATCATCATGAGAATATTGAAGATTCCGAATCCGGATACAATCAGAATGGAGATGATTACCAGATAGGTAATCATGTTCTGAATCTTAAAGATTCCAAAAATATTTGCGTTGGCCTCTCTCCAGTCCAATGCCTTGTACCCGAATTTTTCATTGTAGTCCTCGGCAAGGTCCCCGGCTACGTTGATGTCTTTCAGTTTTATATTGATATCTGTTATGTAGGATCCATCCACCCGCAGTAGTTTTTGAGCGTTTCGCAGATTGATATATGCCCGTGTTTTGTCAACTTCCGTGATGCCGCTCCGGTTTATTCCAACTACTTTCATTTCCAGGGTAACTCCGGCAGGTGAGATCACATTGATATTATCTCCCATTTTGGCTCCGAGCATATCGGCCAGTCCTTCTCCCAGGATTATGCCATTGGGAATGGTCTGAAGTTTCAGAATATTCCCGTGTGTATTGTTTTTCTGTACGTTGAATAGAATATTTTCTTTCACAATATCCACACCCGAAACACGTCCGCTCATCTGTGCAATTCCCATTTTGAAGATTGCCTGAGAGCCCAGAAAGGGCGATACGCCTGACACATTTTTATCCTTTTCAAGAATATCGATTATCTGTTTCCCGTTTCTGATCTTTGGTTGTTCGTCTTTTGGTTTCTGGTTCCGGACAAACAACAACCTTCCTTTCAGCGAATCAATTTGTGAGAGAATGCTTGGCCTGTTTTTATTTGCTTCATTATACAGCCGGATGTTGGCTGTAGTGTTTACGGTTTGTTCTATAAAGGTCATTTGAAAACCGGACATCAGGCCTGCCTGGAAAATAAATACCGCAATGCCGAACATCACACCCAGCATGGCAACAATTGTCTGTCTTTTTTTGGCAAAAAGATGACGAAGCGATATTTTTATGATGGGGGATTGGAGGATGCTCATTTGCTGTATGACCCCTCTCCCTCTGGGAGAGGGTCAGGGTGAGGGAGTTGTTTGTAGGTGCGATATTATCTTATTTATTACTTCTTCTAAGTTACCAAATACGTCTTCATTTTTGAACCGCATCACTGTCACTCCCATGTTTTTGATCTTTCCTTCGCGTTCCTTATCATATACTTTTATTTGGTCCAGTTCGTGAATATCTCCATCAATCTCTATTGCCAGATTTCCGCTGCTACAGTAAAAATCAACCACGTAACCTGCGATTGCATGTTGCCTCCGGAATTTATACCCTTCAATATTTCTGCTTCGCAAGACCCTCCATAATAATTTCTCGGCTGGTGTTGAGTCGCGTCTGAGTTTTCGGGCTCTTTCAAATGTTTTCTTTGATGCCTTGTAGAAGTATGGTGCTGTGTTTGCCATTTGCAGTTCGCCCTCATCCTGGCATTCTCCCCGGGGGAGAAGGAACAGTTTATGGTTTTATAATCTCTGTCTTCTCATCAATTCCATTCACGATCTCCACAAATTCCAGATCTTCGGCTCCTTTTTGAACTTCCACTGTATCTCCTTCGGATTTTCGAATCACCCTTTTTCCGTTAAACAAATATTCGCGGGGGACAACCAAAGCGTTGTTTTTTGTTGCAATAATAATGTTTGCCTCGACCGACATGCCGGAAAATACACTTACGGATTTGTCAAACACAATGGTTGCAATCACTTTGGAAGTTTTATTCATCTGGTTAATACGCGGATAAGTTTCGGAAATGTTCCCCTTGAATATTTTGTCTTTATACGCATCTATAGAATACACAATAGCCTGATCTTTTTGAAGGAAAGAAACATCTGTTTCATCCACGCTGAGTTCCACTTCAAAACGGGTTCCATCGCCCACTTCCATCAGCATGAGCATACTGCTCACTAGTTCCCCCTCTTTGGGAACAATGTCATATATCTTTCCGTTCACTACCGATGCGATTACGTAATCGCTCTGGTTGGACGTTTGTGCTTCGTATTGAAGTCTCACATTTTCCAGTTCGGTTTTCAGTCGGTCGCGCGTGCTGATAAAATTATTAAACGCCTTGAGGAAATTTTGTTTGGAAATTTCAAACTGTGTCTTTGCCTGATCCAACTGCATTCCGGAGGTAGCATTTTCTTTTAACAGATTTGTGAAGCGGATGTAATTGGCTGAGTCCAGTTCAAATTTAGATCTTGCCGATGCAACATCTTCTTTAACAGCGGAAAGCACCGGGGAGTTATCTCCTGCATTTTTTTGTGCTAGTTCATATTGATTTTTGGCCATCTCCACATTTTTTTCGCTGACTTCACTTTTAATGGTTAATAGCGGCTGACCGGTTTTTACAGAATCACCTACATGAACATGGATTTTTTCAACATACCCCGGGAGTTTAGCGTACACTTTATAGTCATTCAAGGGGTAAATTTTGCCCGAGGCATAAACCGCCTGGGTAATGTCCTTCCGGACCGGGAAGGTGGAATCGCTCTTTTTCCCGCAGGAGAAAAGAAAAAAAATCAGAGCCAAAAAGCATATATTTTTCATTGGTTTCAATTTCTATAAATTTCTTTCGGAGTGAATAATCTCAGTATCTGAACAACGAATGGTAAATACATTAGCCCTTGGAATAATCCATGGTGCGCAAGAATTTTTTTAGCACGCAATTTACGATGATATGCCATCAGATACATTACGGGAACAAGAAAAAGGGTAATGAGTGTTGCAAATCCTAATCCAAATATCATGGTCCAGGAGAGAGGTCCCCAGAATGCAACACTGTCTCCGCCAAAGAAAATATGTGGATTTAATTCTGTAAACATCGTTACAAAGTCAATGTTCAAGCCAACTGCAAGCGGGATCAACCCCAAAATTGTTGCGGAGGCTGTTAATATTACGGGTGTCATTCTTGTTTTTCCCGCTTCAATGACGGCATCGCGTACATTCATCCCTCTTTCTACCATCAGTTCAGTAAATTCGATGAGCAGAATTCCGTTCCGCACCACAATTCCTGCAAGTGCAACGACCCCGATCCCTGTCATTACAATGGACATGTCCATGC
>SCSP01000306.1 GCA_004297845.1 Bacteroidota bacterium
TGCGTAACTGTTTTTGTTGAACCGATGGACTGCTCCACAGCAGGAGAACTTTATCTTCCCAACGCCTTTTCTCCCAACAATGACGGAGAGAATGATTTCTTCAGACTCTACTATGGCAATAGGATCTGTATCGAAACATTTAAACTTGTCATCTACAACCGATGGGGAGAAAAGGTGTATGAATCAACTGATCCCGCTTTCAAATGGGATGGTTCTTACAGGAAAAAAGAAGAGGGTACTGCTGTGTTTGTTTATTATACGAAAGCCACACTTATTACAGGAGAAGAAATTGTCAAGAAGGGGAATATAAGCATCATACGGTAAAAGATCAATTCTGAAAACTATTTATCTTTACCGACATCCGGTAACACAGAATGAAAATACATTTATCTTTTATTTTTTTGTGTTTGTTTCTCTCCTCATTTGTTTTCGCCCAGCAATGCGATATTATTTATGTAACTACTGCTGGCGCAACAAGCGGAGCGGCAGGAACGCAAGCCAATCCCGCAGAACTTAATTATGGATTAACACTTGTTACCCCAACCGCCAATCAGCTCTGGCTCGCCACAGGAACTTATACCATTTCCACAGCTCTTGTAATCCCTAACAACGTAACCATTGAAGGAGGATTTAATGCTGCCACCTGGGAAAAAAGCAATGGCATTCCAAGCATCCTCTTCAGAGATAATCAAAACCTGCTTGTTGCAAATAATGCTCTGATTGGAATTGAAGGACTCAACGCAACAGGGTTTCGTTTGCAGGATTTGACGATCAATGTGATGAATGTTCCGGGCAACAGTAATTCTGTTTATGGAATTTATCTTCAGGGGTGTTCAAACTATAACATCACCCGGTGCGAAGTAACAACAGGTTCTGGAGCGCCCGGACTTCCGGGAAGCAATGGAGTAGCAGGAACCCCCGGTGGAAATGGTTCTCCCGGCCAACCGGGCGGATTAGAGCCAGGTCCAATTCCCGGTGGCGCAGGCGGAATCGGCACACTTTATAATGGAGGCAACGGGGCCAATGTTACGGATTATAAAAACCAAGGCGCAGGTTCGCCTGGCGCAGGAGCTGGCGGAGGCGCGGGAGGTGCGGGAGGCACAGGTGAATCTTGTTCAGCGTGTGGTATTTTTTGTTGTCTTTCTGCCGGTCAGACGGCTGGGTGCGGCAGCACAACACCCGGTCAGCCGGGGATATCCGGGGGGAATGGAATAACAGGAACAACAGGTACAACGGGTTCAGCAGGAGTTATTGCAGGTGGATATTTTATTTCTGGAGGTGCAGGAGGAAATGGAGGTAACGGAACAGACGGATGCGGTGGTGGCGGTGGCGGTGCAGGAGGCGGGGAACAAGTGAATGGTTTGGATGATTGGGGCGGCTCCGGGGGCGGTGGAGGTGGAGGCGGCAGCGGAGGAACAGGCGGCACTGGCGGGACGGGAGGGGGCGGTTCTTTCGCAATATTTCTATACAACAATGGAGCAGCAGGAATTATAGAAGATTGTTTTCTTAATCCCGGTGCCGGAGGAGCAGGAGGCTTTGGTACGGGAGGAGCGGGAGGAGCGGGAGGAAATGGCGGAACAGGAGGCATTGCAGGAGTTTGCTCTAATGGCGCAGGAGGAAATGGCGGAAATGGCGGAGGCGGTGGCGCTGGAGGCAACGGAGGTTCGGGAGCAACCGGACTCAGCATGGCGCTAAGCGAAAACGGAGGGACGTCTGTTACCAATCTTGGCATTGCATCTGTGTCAGGCAATCCACCGGTCATCACGGTGCTGAATCACGGATGCACAAACTCAGAAGTTCTTTTCAGCGCGACAAATTCAGGAAACTGGAATTTCGGAGCAGGCTCCTCTCCGGCAACAGCAACAGGAGCAGGACCCGTTTCGGTGTCTTACTCTTCGTTAGGCAGAAAAACAATTACATTTTCCGGAATAAACTTTACCGAATTTATTAATATCTGGCAGAATGGACCGGCTATTCCGAGCATTTCATCTCCCATTACTGTTGTTGCAGGCTGCACATATACTTGTACTACTTCTTTATCCGGAACATATTACCAATGGTATTTCCCTTCTTCCGCAGCTCCTGATTCAGTGGTGGGAATCACAGCACAAACCGCAAACAATATTATTTTTTCAACTCCCGGAACTTATACCATTTATTTATATGTTACAACTTCCTGCTGTGGAAAAGTAAAAGATTCTACAAAAGTTACTGTTACTCCGAGCCTGCCTCTGCCTGTTTCTTTAAGCCCATCTCCTGCTGCGGTGTGTGCCGGAAGCTCTCTTACATTCACAGCCGCTCCTGCAGGATATCTTAATTATGATTTTTGGATTAACGGGGTTTCTATGCAGAGCAGCGCGAGCAACACATTCACTGCTTCTGCTCTTGTGCAAGGCGATAGTGTAACCGTAATATCAACAAGCGGATCTTGTTCGAACGGTTTTGGTTTAAGTGTAGCAGCGGTTACCGTTTATCCAGTGCCAGTAGCGACTATTTCTTCGCAAAGTGTAAGCTGCTTAGGCGGAAATAATGGTTCCGCCACAGCAAATGTTACATCGGGAACTGCGCCCTACACCTATTTGTGGAATAACACTCAAACAGGACAAACAGCAAGTAATCTTACCGCAGGAAATTACTCGGTGGCCATTACAGACGCGGGCGGATGTTCAACCACGCAGACGGTAGCTATCACACAGTCATCCGCAGGGATTACCGCTTGGGTATCTTCAACCGATATTTCCTGCAACGGTTTGACTGACGGCACCTCGTCTGTGACTGTAAGCGGAGGCGCTCCTAATTACACCTATAACTGGCTGCCAGGCGGAGGAAACACTCCTTCTGTGTCTGGATTATCTGCCGGAAATTATACAATAGTTGTAACCGATTCGACAGGATGTACAAACACATCCACTCTTACAATCACTCAACCTCCGGCTATTTCTTCCCCTATTTCTCCCGTGAACGCAACTTGCGGGAACAACGATGGCACAGCAACAGCGACTCCTTCCGGAGGAACTTCTCCATATGCTTATTCCTGGAGCAATGGGCAAACTACACAAACAACCAGCGGGCTTACTCCCAATACAACTTATACAGTTATAATTACCGACTCCAATGGATGTACGCTGCCCAATACAACTTCTGTGGGGCAATATCCTCCGCCCATTGCCGCTGTGAGTGGAACAACAGTTATCTGCACGGGAAATAATGCTGTTCTCACCGCATCGGGAGGATTAACTTATTCATGGAGCAATGGCGCTACAAGCGCTTCCATCAGTGTAAATCCCAGCACGGCTACCAGTTATACTGCTACTGCCATCAACGGAAATTGTTCTGCTGCTGCGAGCATCACTGTAACCGTGAATCCTCTTCCCACGGCAAATGCCGGGAATGACACTACGATCATGCAGTACCAGTCCGCAACCCTGAACGGAAGCGGAGGGACTTCGTTTTTGTGGGCACCGTCAACGGATATGTCCTGTTATACCTGTCAAAACCCGGTTGCATCGCCCATGGCAACCACTACGTATACACTCTTAGTTACCAGCAGCAATGGCTGCACAGCTATTGATATTATCACCGTTACCGTTACGGAGATCGAATGTAATGACCCGTATTTGCCCAATGCTTTTTCGCCAAACGAGGACCATGAAAATGACAAATTGAAAATTTACATAAACGCGATTCAATGTGTAACGGATTTCAAACTTGTAATTTATAACCGATGGGGCGAAAAGATATTT
>SCSP01000307.1 GCA_004297845.1 Bacteroidota bacterium
CCGTTGCAGACCGTAAAAATGAGCCCTACAGCCGCAGGATCAAGAGTAACAATAAACTGTATGCACTTGTCGGGGGCGGTGGAGCCGCAACAGGTATCTGCGCGCACCACCGGGGGACTTGTATAAAAACCATTCGGCTGCCCCGTAAGATTAACAGTGAAAGTAGGGGTAGTGGGGCCGCACAACGCATTTTGCGCATTGATCCGATCCAATGAGATCAAAAGAAAAAAAAATACCAGCGATCTTTCTACCTGTGCTCATCAATGTTCTTCTTGTAATAATGTTACTATAGTCGAAGACGTAGAAATCAAGATAGGTTGCCTGTGCAAAATTCTTTGCAAGGTTAAGAAAAATAAAGAGAGGAATCCAAGCTAACATAGTTAGTCAAATCATTGACTTTCAGTAAATTAAACGCATGGCTGCGCTTTGGGGCCTTCGCAATAAACACCTGATAAATTGTACGGAAGTTCAGAAGTTCTCCGCAAACTCCTTCTTTAAATACTCTATCGCCACCTCAGTCGGCAGTCGTTTCAGCTTGGAGGCATTGTTAATAATCGCCTGTCCGAGCTCAAGGCCTGTGGCAGAAGGAATTGAATCAACAGTTAAGTTAACCAGTTTCGCAGTTTCCTCTTTGGCGGTTTGTATCATTTGCCATGCACCGATGCTGAGATACACCTGCTGGGGAAGGTTGTGTTCAAATTCCGAACGGAGCGCACGGATAACCTCACCGTGCAACTGCCGCGAATTCATATCGGGCTGATGCAGGCGCATCACCAGATTGTCGGGAGAAATGCGTTCCAGAAAAAGTATCATTCGTTCATAGGCCTGCACACGCAACGGGCCGGTTATATTCTGGTTCATCGCTTTGATCTCCTCTTTGCGGAGTTTTATCTCTTCCTGAAAAAAGCGCTGCATTGTTTCGGCATTGTTCTTCATCATAAAATAAGTGACGAAAAGCACCACCAGGGAAGGCACAAGAACAATCAATATCTGTAGTGGAAGTTCCATAGAAAATATTTTTATGCGTTCGTAACGTGAACCGGTTCCAACAAGGTAAATGTATGAAAATTCTATCTCATCCCGCCCTGCAGGATGGCGCGTTTCGCGCTCATTGTAATTTGTATCTTCGCTTTTCCTGTAATTATTGGAGGGATTTATAAAATAAAACTTGAAAAGGGATTAAAATTCTCAGATGACCAAAAAAGACCTTCAAAAAATATTTGATTCTTTCTCAAAAATTCGCGTACTTATCATTGGCGATGCGATGGTGGATGCGTACATCTGGGGAAGCGTAAACCGCATGTCGCCCGAAGCTCCTGTGCCCATTGTTACCGTTCAGAAAAAAGAAGCCCGTTTGGGGGGCGCTGCAAATGTTGCACTCAACGTGCAGTCCATGGGTGCTACGCCTGTTCTTTGCTCTGTGATTGGGGATGATATGTACGGGAGGGAGTTTGTGGATCTCATGGAGAAACAGAAACTGAGCACACAGGCGATCTTCAAAAGTCAGAAAAGGGCCACCACCGTAAAAACCAGGGTGATTGGCAACAACCATCATCTTTTGCGCGTAGATGAAGAGCAGGAATCGGAAGTTTCAAAACAGGAAACCCAGCTGATGATCGAGAAGATATCCTTCCTTATCAAGACGCATGCGGTGGATGTAATTGTATTTGAAGATTACGACAAAGGCGTTATCACCCCGGATCTGATCCTCAAGGTTGTTGTGGAAGCGGCAAAAAAGAAAATTCCGGTAGCCGTTGATCCGAAAAAGAAAAATTTTCATTTCTACAAAAACATCACGCTCTTCAAACCCAATCTGAAAGAATTGAAAGAAGGAATTAAAATTGATATTAACATCGCTGAAAAAGAAATCCTTTCAAAAGTGGCAGATGAGCTGAGAACCCGGCAAGGAATGGAAAACATCCTCATCACTCTCTCAGAGAAGGGAATGTTCATCGCTACCAAAAAGGTTAAACACATTGTTCCGGCACACATGCGCAATATCTCTGACGTTTCCGGAGCGGGAGATACCGTGATCGGAGTTGCCGCTCTGGGACTTGCACTCAAACTGGATCCCGTCCTCATGGTAGAACTTGCCAACATTGCTGGCGGACTTGTGTGCGAAAAAGTAGGTGTGGTTCCAATAGACAAGGAATTACTGTTAGCAGAAAGTATCCAACTGCTTTCCAAATAATTCTACCGCCCCTCTTATGGTTGTTACCCCCTACTCCAATGCTTCCGAAGGAAAAAGAGAGCAGGTTGAACAAATGTTCAACGACATCGCATTCCGTTATGACCTTCTCAATCATCTTCTCTCGTTTGGGATTCATAATATATGGCGAAAAAAAGCTATCCGGCTACTGAACTCCAGACTCCAGACTCCAGACTCCCTCCTTCTGGATGTTGCCACCGGTACAGCAGATTTTGCGATAGATGCGCTTAAATTAAATCCCCGAAAAATTATTGGGATAGATATTTCGGAAGATATGCTTGCCATCGGCAGAAAAAAAATTCAAGAAAAAAATCTAACAGGCATCGTTGATCTGGTGAAAGCCGATACCGAGAATCTTCCCTTCCCTGAAAACCATTTTGACACAGCCACCGTTGGTTTTGGTGTCCGGAATTTCGAGAGTCTGGAAAAGGGACTTTCAGAGATACGCAGAACGCTGAAAAAAGATGGAACACTGGCCGTGCTTGAGTTTTCCATTCCTGAAAAATTTCCGATGAAACAGCTTTTTTATTTCTACCTGAAATATTACTGCCCTTTACTTGGAAAGATAATCTCAAAAAACCCGGTCGCCTACACCTATCTTTTTGAATCCGTACGCAATTTTCCGTATGGAGAAAAATTCAAAAGAAAACTGCTTGACTGCGGTTTTTCACAAGCAACCGTACATCCACAAACATTTGGCATTGTGACGATATACATAGCCAAGAAATAATTGTGCTATTATTGCGTTTCTGACAACAACCCGGACTACCCTTATGTTCAAATTGCGATTTTGTCTTTCTTTTTTACTGGCGCTTCTTGCCTCTCCGGGATTTTCGCAAAAGGTGAAATCACTGAACCTGGCAACTTACGACAAGGAGATACTTCATTTCGGATTTTCATTGGGCGTGAATAAAGCAGACTTTGCCTTAGCTCCTGCCGTTGAAGCTGTAAAACCAGATTCCGTTTTGAGTACCCAGTCCATTCCCGACTGGGGCTTCAACCTCGGTATCATTTCCGACCTCCGCATTCACGATTACGCAACTTTACGATTTCTTCCTGCATTAACCTTCCAGGGAAGATTTATCGAGTACACAATAGACTCAACGTCCGTACCGGGAAATTCAGCCTTTTACACAGCGAAGAAAAAAGTGGAATCCACCCTCCTTG
>SCSP01000032.1 GCA_004297845.1 Bacteroidota bacterium
CTCAAGTTTTTTGCTCAGAGGAGATTCAATGATGTTGTCCCAGAGCGTATCCGTATAGGAGCGGGTGATGAACAGCTTGTTTGCGACACGCAGAGGATATTCCTTGCTCTTAGTTTTGCTGTAAATACCGGGCAGATATTCCCCGCGCTTCATAGTTTTTTGAAAGAAGGGGATCCAGTCGCGCAAGCCTGCCTGGTGAGCCATCATTTCACGGATGCTGATATTCATCTTGTTGCTGCCTTCCAGTTCGGGAAGGTGATAACAGAGGTAATCGTCTATTTTTATCTTTCTCTCGTCAGTAAGTTTCATCATGGCAGCAGTAGTGGATGCAATCTTTGTAACAGAAGCCAGATCGTAAATATCATCCCGCTTCACAGGGCGCTTGTTCTCGTACGTGTGATAGCCGAATGACTTGTAATAAAATACCTTTCTGTCCTTCGCCAGAAAAACCTCGCATCCCGGAAATGCTTTTTCTTTAATTCCTTTCAACACCAATGTATCAATAGACTCCAGCTTTTTAGAATCCATGCCCAGTTCCTCCGGAACGGTATATTTATAGCGGATGGGAGAAGCTGTTTTAAGTCCCGAACCTGCTGCAAATCGTTTTGATGCTGTAACAGGAAGTTTCCCTTTTGCCGATACACCCCCGAAAATAATTTGGGCGGATAAATTCATCAGGCAGTCGTTGTTTTCAAAGGAAGCGATGATAGCATCCGCATCCAAACTATCCATGAGTGAAAGAGAATACGGGTTTGCAAAAACATCCACGATCAATTTAGAGCGCTTCGAAACATTTTTCAAAAAATCAATGCTCTCCTTATCTATTCCAAAATTCTTATCCGGGTTATTATGCGTGCCCGCAATTCCTGCTATGACGAGGTCATACCCAAGTATCTTCTTCTGAAGGGTGTCCCTCTCCCACTGCCTGGAGCCTTTTGAAAGCGAAAAGAACTTTATGGGAGCGTATAGTGAGAGCATTGCCCGAAACTTATTCTCCTGTTTTGCGCCAATCATTACACAGGCAATATTTAACGTATCTAAGTTTTTAAGGGGGATTAATTTGCTTTTATTCTGCAAAAGCGTAATAGAATTCTCAGCCAAAAGAATGTTTAAATATTCTGCCCGGTAAGAATTCAGGTCAGCCGACAAATTTGCAGTGTCAATGGGCATGAATTTATTCAGCCCGCACCACTGCTTTGCGAGAAGTATTTTTTTACAGCGCGAATCGATTTCCGATTGGGTTATTTCACCCCTGGCTATGGCATTTTTTATTTCAGCAGTGGCCTTCGGAACATTTTCAGCAAAAAGGAGCACATCATTTCCGGCAATGAATGCTTTTACATCTACCTCACCGGGTTTATAAAATTTTGCTACTCCCTGCATGTTCAGGGCATCCGTAAAGATCAGTCCTTCAAATTTCATTTCTTTTTTCAGCAGGTCGGTAACAATTGCCGGGGATAACGTGGAAGGCAGAGCCCCCCCACCCCCCAAAGGGGGGATCTTGGAGGTGGTATCACCCGTGCCCCCCCCTTTGGAGGGAAGAGGGGCATCCAATGCCGGGATGTACAAATGTGCAACCATCACCCCTCCTACCCCTTCGGCAAAAAGCTTTTTGAAGGGAAAGAGTTCCAGTGTATCTAATCTTGCTTTTGAATGCGGGATAATTGGAAGAGTCTTATGGGAATCGGAATCGGTGTCTCCGTGTCCGGGAAAATGCTTGGCCACCGCCAGCACCCCGGCATCCTGCATGCCTTTCATGTAGAGCAATGATTTACGGGTAACACTGTATTTATTCTCCCCGAAGGAGCGCATGCTGATCACCGGGTTCAGCGGGTTATTGTTGATGTCAACCACGGGAGCAAAATTCACGTGCACACCGATGCGTTTGCACTGCTTTGCAATTTCCTTTCCCATCAAATAAATGAGAGAATCAGCTTCAGGAGGTATGGCTCCAAGTGTCATTTGCCGGGGAAACTGAACCGTGTTCTTAAGGCGCATATCCAAACCCCACTCTGCATCAATCGAGATCATCAGTGGCACCTTTGATTTTGACTGAAAATAATTTGTAAGCAGCGCCTGCTTTTCGGGAGTTCCCTGCATGAAGATCAGTCCTCCGATCCCGCAGGAGTCTATGAGCCTGCGAATGCCCAAAGAATCCATTTTGTCGTTCGAATATGCTGCCACCATGAACAACTGCCCGATGCGCTGGTTGGGAGTGAGTGAGTTAAAAACGGAATCAGCCCAGCCAATGGTTAATGGTTGATGGTTAATGGTTAATGGCCTGAGAAATACAGGCTGGGATAAGGAAACAGTATAACATACAAGATCACATAACACAAAAGTAAAAATCCAAATGAAATGTTTTACTATTCGTAACATTAGTAACAGATTCGTTTATTGGTAACCAGGGGTGAAAGGAACAAATTTAATCTTACTCAGAGCGCAATATTCGGGCCAGAATGCTTGTTTTCAACGAAAGGATGTTGATGGGGTTGTGAAACTCAGCAGTAAAAATAGAACACTCCGAAGGAGACCTTCGGACTGATGACGCTGATTGTTATGATTAAATGAGTATTCCCCGATCAATATAACAACCCGAACATCCACAAGGGTATAGCTCCTCCAACAGGGATTTCTATGTCATCTTTAACGAGCCATGCATTTTTTACGCCTTGTATTTGGGTACGATCTTTTCCTTTGCCGCCAATTTCGAATGTGTATTTATTATTCACAATAAAATCTCCCTTCTTTGGCAAATGTATTTTGTGAAAAG
>SCSP01000308.1 GCA_004297845.1 Bacteroidota bacterium
TTTTTTCATTTTCATTTGGTTTGATTTGGTTTGATTTGGTTTGATTTGGTTTGATTGTTTAGATAGAGCAAAGGTAATATCCAGCAAGTTTAAAAACAATCTCTTTTTTTATTACTCTTAAATGTTTATCATATAGGTACCGTATCTATATTATATATATTCTATTTGATAATTTGTTTAAGAAAGGTTGATTTTTATCTAAATTTGCTACACGGTAATAAAATAATAAATAAAATTCGTATTATTGTTGAATAATTAAAGTTGTTAAAATGAACATTATTCTTAGTTTTTTATGACAGCGTCAGATGATTTATTTCGTCTTATTCGGGCGCTTACAAAATCCGAAAGAAGATATTTTAAATTGTTTTCATCTATCTATTCTGGCGATAAAACATATATTGCACTTTTTGATGCCATCGCAAAGCAAAAAACTTATGATGAAAAACGGCTTCTAAAACAGTTTGAGGGGTATAAACTTGTCAAGCAATTCTCAGTTGCTAAATATTATCTCTATCATCAGGTTCTTAAAGCGATGTGTGGTTTCCATAGCAACGAACAAACGGAGGTTTATCGGATGCTGCAACAATCAGATTTTTTATATAATAAAAATTTATACAAGCAAGCAGACAAGACATTACTTAAAGCAAAAACATTGGCTTTACAATATGAAATGTATCCAAGCCTATTGGATATTTCATCTGTGGAACACAGGCTTGCCCTGCGAAAGGACAATATACATGAAATCGAAAATATTCCTCAACAGGAAGCAGCGTATTTAAGGAAAATGCAGGCAAACATTAAAAACAGAGATTTTCATTCTCAAATGACCGTTTTATACAACCGATATGGAAATGTCAGGGAAAAAAAATATCTGCAGCAGTTAGAAAAATTAGTTCAAAAAAATCGTTCAAATCTTGAAGAGAAAAATTTATTTTCATTTAAATCTACATTAAGATTCCATGCTGCTTTTTTACTTTACTTCCATGTTAAAGGAAACCATCTTAAAGCATATGATCATTCAAAAAAAATAATTGAACTGTTCCAAAAATCCCCCCATGTAATAAAACAAAATATAAATTCTTATTTAGAGCATCTTCATAATACTATTTTAATTGCATTTGAATCTAAATCTTATGATGAGGGGTTTTTGCTTCTGGAGCAAATGAAAGAAGTATCTGACATAGCTAAAACACGACTGCAAAAAGCAACCTGGTTTTATTCCTATTACCATCTTTTATTAAATTATTATGTACATCGTGGGTATTTTACTGAAGCAATGGCGCAAATGCCATCCCTTGAAAAAGAACTCAAAGAATTTATTGATGAGTTAAATAATATTCAAAAGATTGCTCTTTACTATAATATTGCCCTGATATATTTTGGTTGCGGTAATATTCGCAGAACACTTAGTTGGCTGAATATTATCCGCAACGAACTCTTCTTTGTTACGCATCCCGAAATGGAATGTTCGTTATCTATTTTCTACCTGATAGCACATTATGAATCTGATCATACGGATTTATTGCCAAACCTGATTAAATTATTTTATCGCTTTCTTTCAAAGAAGAAACGCATATTTAAATATGAAACTTTATTAATAGAATTTTTCAGAAAAGATTTGGGTAAAGCAGATTCCCAAAAAAAATTGATTAATGCCTTTCAATCACTTAAAGAAAGAATGGAAATATTAGCAGAAGATCCATTCGAGAAAAATGCATTTGAATATTTTGATTTGATTAGTTGGCTTGACAGCAAAATCCAAAACCGCTCATTTGCTGAGGTGGTGAGGGAAAAGGCAATAACCGTCTTATAGCGGATGAGGGAGAAAGCAGATAAGGGAATAAAGAAGGGAAGGATGCTGCTTTTTTCGATCCTTCCCTCGAAGTGGAGCCGAGCGGACTCGAACCGCTGTCCAAACAAGGGACAAAAATGCTTTCTACACGCTTAGCTGCCATTTAATTTTCGGAATGAAGCAGGTAAGGCAACAACCAACTTCAAACTTAGCTGCTTAGTCCCCGATTTGCACCGGGGCAGATTCGCGAAAGGACACAGCTCACTTTCACTATCTTTTCATTTGTGATGCTTGATCCGGGACGCTGAAAAGAAAAAGCTGCCCGGGAAGCAGGTGCGAAATTGACTAGGTCAATTAAGCAGCCATAGCGTAGTTAGACTCGCCATTTGGAATTTGAGAATTGTAATTTACGTGATACTTTCCCAACTCACGGCATGCTTACATATCCATCCTCCTCGCTGTCAAAACCTGTCGGCCCCGGTGCTAAGAGAGAAAAGAAATTAAGTCATAAGTTACAAGAAATGCAAGAACATTGTGCGAAGGTAAGAAAAAAAAAGCAGGCAAGTAACAGTAGACAATAGACAATCTACAGTGCGGAAACGAACCCAAATAACAAGAAATAAAAATCTACCTTTGGCCCAATCGAATGATTCGTAATATTCGTAACAGATACGTTTATTGGTAACCAGGAAATTCATGACAAAGATTGGAATTGTAAGAGAAGGAAAAGTACCACACGATAAACGCGTGCCATTCACACCTGAGCAGTGCAAATACATCATGCAGAATTTCAAAGCGGAAGTGGTTGTTCAGCCCAGCGACTGGAGGAATTATAAAGATGAAGAGTACACAGCACAGGGAATAAAACTGCAGAAAGACCTGTCCGATTGCGATATCGTCTTTGGCATAAAAGAGGTGCCCGTCAATGAACTTATTCCGGGTAAAAAATACCTGTTCTTTTCTCACACCATTAAAAAACAACCCCATAACCAAAAGCTGATCAGAGCTTTGCTGGAGAAAAAGATACAGATGATCGATTACGAAACCTTGACGGATGAACATTTTCACCGCATCATCGGTTTTGGGCATTATGCTGGAATTGTGGGGGCCTATAATGGAATTTTAGGTTACGGATCAAGATACAACCTATTCAAAACCAAACGGGCCTTCGAATGCCGTGATAAACCGGAACTGATCGGAGAACTCAGGAAGATACATCTTCCGAACATCAAGATCATTGTTACCGGCAACGGACGTGTTGCAAACGGAGCGATTGAATTATTGGGGCTGCTGCACATCCGCAGGACAACGCCATTTGAATTCATCAACTATACGTTTCGCGAACCTACCTACACACAGTTGCACTCTAACGACTACAACGAATTAAAAGATCCCCTCATACAACTCCCCCCCTCGGGGGGCGGGGGGGCTTTATTCTATTCTCACCCTGAATTGTTCCGGTCCACCTTCATGAAATATACCCGACCCTGCGACCTGCTGATCCATTGCTCCTTTTGGGATCCGAAAGCTCCCATGCTTTTTACCAAAGAAGAAATGCGCAGCCCCGAATTCGGCATCAGCGTGATCGCGGATGTAACCTGCGATATGAACGGCTCCATTCCTTCCACTACAAAACCATCAAGCATTGCGGAACCATTTTACGGCTACGATGTTAGGACTGAAAAAATCGTTGATCACTTTGCTAAAGACGCAGTAACTATTATGGCCATTGATAATCTCCCCTGCGAACTGCCGCGCAATGCCTCGGAAGATTTCGGAAAAGAACTGATAGACAAAGTGCTTCCTTCCCTGCTTGTGAAAGATCAAAATAACCTGATTGAGCGGGCGACTATCTGTAAGGAGGGAAAGCTGATGGAGAGATTTGAATATCTGAAGGAGTACACAGCATAGAAATATCTATTCCCTTTTCTTTCTTTTTTTGTATTCCATCATGGGTTCCGATACAAATGAGTTTCCGAAAGTTTTGTCTTCAAGTCGAACGATCCGCTTTTCGTGAGCCTTTAACATATTATCATTGGACTGAGTATATTTCTTAAGGGTTGCGTCCATATTCATATAGCTAAGCCTCAATTCACCTATTGCAAGATTAACCTTTGCCAGCTGAGAATCCATATCGGTTCTCAGACCTTTTATTTCCTGATGAAGGGCAATTATCGCATTTGTCAATTTATCTTCTGAATCCCTATTCATAATTAATTTATTAATTATTTCACATTTTTAAGCAGAACAATCGTCTCCCCCGGATTCTTAGACCCAAACACCGTATTTCCTGCTACCAAAACATCAGCTCCCTCTTTTACCAGCAGGGATGCATTTTTCAGGTCCACTCCCCCATCAATCTCGATCAGGGCTTTGGACTTTTTTGTTTTAATGAGCTGCTTAAGGTATTTTACCTTCTGGTGAGTTCCTTCAATGAATTTTTGTCCGCCAAAACCGGGATTCACGCTCATCATGCAGACGAGGTCGATATCGGCAATAATATCCTGCAATACATTCACAGGTGTATGAGGATTTATAGCCACTCCGGCTTTCATTCCCAGGTCCTTGATGGCATATATCGTGCGGTGAAGGTGTGTGCAGGCTTCGTAATGTACAGAAAGGTAATCTGAGCCTGCATTCTTGAACGCCTCTAAAAGATGATCAGGATTTACGATCATCAAATGCACATCCAGTGTTTTCTTAGCGTACTTTTTAATCGATTTAATAACAGGAATACCGAAAGAAATATTCGGAACAAAAACTCCGTCCATCACATCGAGGTGCAACCAATCGGCCTCGCTTTTATTGATCATCTCGATATCGCGCTGGAGGTTAGCGAAATCAGCAGAGAGGATGGAGGGTGCAATTAAAGGCTTCATGTTGCAAGTTTCAAGTCTCAGGTTTTAGGTTCGGTTCTGAATTTTAATCCCCTTATTTCCGAAGTGTTTAAATAGGCTATAAAACTACTTAACTTTTTACTTGTTTCTTCAGCAAGAGCAAAACATTTTTGAAACTCATCCCGAGAAATGTGGTTTCTGTCAATAGCACGATAGAGCTGGGAGCGTACTTCCCCGCAAGAACCTTTTGAAATACTGAGAAATTGTCTGAATTCTCCTTTCCCGTCTCTTTCAAAACCTTCCGCTATATTATTCATTATAGAACCAGCGGATCCATTTATTTGGTCGCGCAATTTAAAATCGCGGGCAAAAGAATCTTTTAATGTTAAGGGGTAAATGAGAGTGCAGAGTTCGCGAGCCTTTTGCCACACCTCAAGATCATCGAATCTTTTTATTGTCGCCATGGGTTGTTTAACTTGCAACCTGAAACCTGAAACTCGCTATCCCAAATAAGCCTTCAAAAGTTTACTCCTAGACGAATGTTTCAACCTTCTGATCGCTTTCTCCTTGATCTGGCGCACGCGCTCGCGGGTAAGGGCAAATTTCTCACCAATTTCTTCAAGAGTCTGGGCAGGTCCACCGTGCAGACCAAAATATAAACGAAGTACATCCGCTTCTCTGTTGGAAAGGGTTGAAAGGGCGCGTTCAATTTCTTTTCTGAGGGATTCGCTGAGCAGGCTACCGTCCGGTTTGGGATTATCCTCGCTTGTCAGGACCTCGTACATATTTCCCGCATCGTCTTCACTGGAAAGAAGGGGCGCATCCATGGAAATATGTTTACCAGTATTGCGAACAGAATCTTTTACATCTTCAGTTAAAACACCGAGTGTTTCAGCAATTTCATCGTGCGTAGGTTCACGCTCAAATTTTTGTTCGAGCTTTGAGAAAACCTTATTTACTTTGTTGATTGACCCGATCTTGTTGAGCGGTAAACGCACAATTCTCGCCTGTTCTGCTAATGCCTGGAGAATGGACTGGCGTATCCACCATACCGCGTAAGAGATAAATTTAAATCCGCGTGTTTCGTCAAAACGCTGAGCGGCTTTTATCAAACCCAGATTACCTTCGTTGATAAGATCGGGCAAACTCAAACCTTGATTCTGATATTGCTTGGAAACAGAAACCACGAAACGCAGGTTGGATCGTACCATTTTATCAAGCGCTGCCTCATCCCCCACCTTGATCTTTTTTGCGAGTTCTACCTCTTCCTCTGCGGTAATCAATCCTTCGCGGCTGATCTCGTGCAGATATTTTTCCAGCGATGCTGTATCGCGGTTGGTGATCTGTTTAGTTATTTTAAGCTGGCGCATAATTAAATCAGGGCTTGAATATACCTATTATTGATTAACTTAAAAGAAATTATTTATGCCTTTGCCTTTTCCTCTCTTGGAATCAACGCCTTTCTGGACAACTTCATTTTGCCTGAACGCGGGTCAACATCCATAAGCTGAACTTTCACCTGGTCGCCTTGTTTCAGGATTCCGTCAAGGGTATCGAGGCGTTTATGATCCACTTCCGAAATATGAAGGAGTCCCTCTTTTCCGGGAAATATCTCCACAAAAGCTCCGTAAGGCATGATGCTGGTTACTTTACCCATGTATATCTCACCAATTTCCGGAACGGACGTGATCGCCTTGATACGTGCAACCGCTTTGTCAATTCCATCTTTATTATCTGAGAATACATCAATGATGCCTCTGCCGTCCACTTCCTCAATGGAGATAGTAGTTCCGGTTTCCCGCTGCATTTCCTGGATGATCTTACCACCGGGCCCGATAACCGCTCCGATGAATTCTTTGGCGATGATAAGCTGAACAATTCTTGGTGCATGCGGCTTATAATCTTCACGGGCTTTGGACATTGTCTTTTCCATTTCTCCGAGAATATGAAGTCGCCCTTGCTTAGCCTGATCCAATGCTTTTGCCATCACTTCGTATGGGAGTCCATCAACCTTCAAATCCATCTGCGTAGCTGTGATGCCGTCTTTTGTTCCGGTAACTTTAAAATCCATATCACCCAAATGATCTTCGTCACCGAGGATATCGGAAAGAACCGCAAATTTTTTATGGTCGGTGATCAATCCCATTGCAATACCGGAAACGGCCTTCCTCACAGGAACTCCCGCATCCATCAGCGCCAAACTTCCAGCGCAAACAGTTGCCATGGAAGAGGATCCGTTTGATTCTAAAATATCAGAAACAACACGAACTGTATAAGGATAATCCTTGGGCATCACCTGCATCAAAGAGCGGTGAGCCAGGTTTCCGTGCCCTGTTTCCCTTCTGCTGGTACCCATCATTCTCTTAACCTCTCCGGTTGAGAAAGGGGGAAAGTTGTAATGCAGCAAAAATGCTTTTTCTCCCTGATGGATTGCTCCGTCAATTGTCATGGTATCCTGCTTGGTGCCGAGAGTAACTGTGGTGAGCGACTGTGTTTCGCCTCTTGTAAAGAGAGCGGAACCATGAGTCATTGGCAAATAACCTACTTCACTCGTAATAGGACGGATATCTGTGGTTTTTCTGCCATCCAAACGAATGCCTTCGTTCAATACCGCAGAACGCATTCCTTCATATTCCAGATCGTGATAATATTTTTTTGTCAGTTTTTCTTTCAGCTTCTTTTCTTCCTCCGAAAATTTCTGTCCGGCCAAAAACTCATCCAGAATTGCTCCGAAAAGTTTTTTGCGCTCGTTCTTGCTGGCGTTTCCTGATTTCGCTACCGCATAAATTTTATCGTATGTTGCTTTACGCACCGCCTCTCTGAGCGGTTCGTCCTCTACAGGTTCTGCAACCGCACGCTTGGGCTTTTCACCCGCTTTTTTAACCAGTTCTTTAACAGCAATGATTTGTTTTTTAATGGCTTCGTGAGCGAACTTGATGGCTTCGAGCATATCGTTTTCCGAAACCTCTTTCATTTCTCCCTCCACCATCATGATGTTTTTCTCAGTAGCGGCAACAATAATATCAAGGTCAGCTCTTGCCATGTCGGAAATAGAAGGATTCACACAGAATTTCCCATCGATCCTGGCAGCACGCACTTCAGAAACCGGTCCGTTGAACGGAATATCCGACAGCGCAATAGCTGTTGAAGCTGCAAGTCCCGCGTACGCATCGGGAGAAATATTTTTATCAGCCGAGATAAGATAAATCAAAACCTGTGTTTCATTGCGGTAACCCTCCGGAAACAACGGACGCAAGGCACGGTCTACCAGACGGCTGGTCAGTATTTCGTGTTCACTTGGGCGGGCTTCACGTTTAAAAAAACTGCCGGGAATTCTTCCCGCAGAAGCGAATTTTTCCTGGTAATCTACCGACAAGGG
>SCSP01000309.1 GCA_004297845.1 Bacteroidota bacterium
CAACTGGCTGAGAAATACAAGACGAAATTAAATGATGAGAAGGTGTATGATGCCCCCGTGGTAACCGAGATAGCGCCATTCACTGTTTTTTACAAAGCCGAGGACTACCACAGCAATTACTACAACCAGAACAGGGAGGAGTCCTACTGCCGGTTTGTGATAAAGCCAAAGGTGGAGAAGTTTCAGAAGGTGTTTAGGAACAAACTGAAGCACTAATCGGAGACGTCATTGCGAGCGCAGCGAAGCAATCTCATTGAACAGGGTCAATTCATCTCATAACACCCAGATGTCTGAGATTCGCACTAATCTATTTTGTCTTTATTTGGTTTTCAGCATCCTCTTCGTCTCCGCAATCTTACCATTTACAACGAGCGAGTAGGAATATATACCCGCTGCAAGATCAGTTGTGCTGAGATTCAGATCCGCGGTTATGCCTTTGAAGGGAAGTTCCACCGATTTTATTTCATTGCCGAATTCATCAAAGAAAGTCATCACAGCCATTGAGTTCTCGGGAACAAAGTATCGGATGCTTGTTTCGTTCGTGTAAGGATTCGGGCGGTTCTGAAAAAGCATTGCGCCCGATGCCAAAGTTTCGCTGGAAGAAGGAATAGCAGAGCCTGTTGTTTTTACGTTTGCGCTGCAGCATTGTGCAAGCAGGGAAGTGAGCGCATCAATTTGCGCCTGCTGGATGGAGTCCTTTTTTATCTGCTGCTGCATGGCTTTTACCAATGGAACCACAAATTGTGAATAGGACAAACTATAATTACCCTGAGCGGTATCAGCGGGTATGTGTATTCCGTCAAATGCGTAGCCGCAATCCAGGGCTGCCTGTTCCACTTCCTGTCCAATGAACCCTGAGTGCAGGATGCCGGCAGATGCAGCATAGTCAATACCATTCATGTAAGCATCCTTGATGCTGTCAGGCATGTTTTTCATCAGAAACTCATCAAACTTTCTGGCATTAACATTAAAGGTAACGGGACGGAGTTTTTCAATAAATTCCAGGCCCTTTACATCTTCCTGAATGTTATTCTTAAAACGCACATCGCTGGAGGAGGTGTACGCAGCAGGGCTTCCTTCAATTACAGTAACACTTGTATTGCCGAGCCGTATTTTATTGCTCACATTCACTATGGCATTTGCCCCGATGGCTGCGGCATTGGTAAGATTCCCCGCAGAAACATCGGCACTTTTTCCGATGGCTGTATTGTCAGACCCTGTGACATTACTGAACATCGAGTGATAACCTATAGCGGTATTTTCATATCCTCTGCTGTTATTTTCAAGTGAAGAAGTTCCAACCGCTGTATTTTGAACTCCATCTCCTATTGATGTTGGATTATTATTTGAAAGAGCACTAGAACCAATAGCAACATTACCGCTTGTGTATGTAAATCCGAAATTGTCAAATGATTGATTACTTAGTGCATTGTTTCCAATCGCCACATTTCGATCTGCTGTGGTATTGGCAAAGAGTGCAGAATGTCCAACGGCTATATTTCTTTTTCCCTCTGTATTTTGTTTAAGTGCCAAAAAACCAATTGCAATATTACTGTTTCCTATTGTGTTGGCAAAAAGAGCTTCAAATCCAATGGCCGTATTCTGGGTTCCTGAAGTGTTGCTTTGCAGCGCTGATTTTCCAAGGGCGGTGTTTAACTTAACATCATCAAAATTTATTAGCCCCGCTACCTGAAACAGATTATTGGGAGTATTGGTTCCTATCCCCACATTCGTTCCATTATCAAAAACACTGCTGGTTGTAACTGTATTTGCATTTTGCCATTTGGTTAAAAAGTTTGTGGCCCCTGTGCCTGAAACTCCTGCCGGTGCGTTTTGCAGGGCGGTTACGGAGAGGTCTAATTCTTTGATGGCGTTGAGGGAGGTATACATGATAGCTTCATTACGAACTCGTAAAATTTCTGTTGGGATAGTATCTTCTATATGTAAATTAAGCAGCGTTGTATCTACTGCGTAAGGCGCTATATCACGTATTAACCGTCTCATAATAGAATCTACATTCACGCAGCATATTTTGTTTCTTTGGAATTAAAATATCCCATTACACGTTCAGGTGATTTTTGTATCATCCTCAAATGTCCTACTACTGTA
>SCSP01000310.1 GCA_004297845.1 Bacteroidota bacterium
ACTAATCGCTGGTAAGTATAACTCAGAACATTATTATTAATATCATAAGAATAAATCTGTTTATTATCGGTAATTAAATATGTCCAACCCGTTGTGGCTCACGGCATGGGCGAAACAGCAGCAATTCCCGATTGCAGCCGGAATGCCTTAAAATAGCGAAGTAAGGATTTGCTTTTCGTAAACTTTTTCTTGAATTTAGTCCAAAATCAGCGACTTTTGCTATTTTTACCACATTTTTTTGTAGACAAAAACGAAAAAGTTTTTTATATAAGCATGACAAACTCTATTTACAGGAGGAAATGTCATGCCCAGAAAAAATAAAAAGAAAGTGCGGTCGTCTAAAAAGCTCGAACCTACCTCAAAAATTAAACTACGAAAGCATCTCAACGCAGATGCTTTGTTCATGTATATCCGCCGTGAATTCGAGAAAATACCTGAATTCCGGACCGGAGCTAGCGAAATAAGCATACCCGAGGCTTTAATGTCGGCCTTTGCTATGTTTTCCCTCAAGGATTCTTCATTGCTAAAGTTTGATGAAAGAAGAAAAGATGAGGCCGAATGTCAAAATTTAGAAAGCGTCTACGGTATTAAGAACATCCCCAGTGATTCCAGAATGCGTGAAATCTGTGACGAAATAGACCCAAAGAAATATCTATCTCCAATATTTAAAGTTCTTTTCCGCCATCTTCAGCGTGGCAAGGATCTGGAACCAATGGTTTTTTATAAGGGATGCTACCTTTTAAATCTGGATGGCACAGGTTTCTTCTCATCTGAAAAAGTAAGCGCTCCATATTGTATGAAAAAGGTAAATAAAAAAACTGGAGAAATCACTTATTATCTTCAGATGTTGGGGGCTGCCATAGTTCATCCCGATTTCAGGGAAGTCATTCCTCTCTGCCCTGAAATGATTATCAAGCAGGATGGTACGACTAAAAATGATTGCGAACGTAATGCCGCCAGGCGCTTTTTCGAGCAGTTAAGAAAAGAGCATCCTCATTTGCCGCTCATTGTCAACGAGGATGCTTTAAGTCCCAATGCGCCACACATTAGAGACCTGAAGAAACACAACCTCCACTATATTCTCGGAGTCAAGCCTAAAGATCATGAGTTTCTCTTTAATTTTGTGGAAGCTGCTGTTCAGGATGGCCGCACCCTCGAGTTTGCAATTGAGGATAAAGAGAATCCTGATATAACACATCGTTTTCGCATCTTAAATAAAGTTCCTCTGAATAAGTCAAACCAGGAATTGCCGGTTAATTTTATAGAATACTGGGAACATTCAAAGAAAACGGGTAAAGTAATTTATCACAACACCTGGATAACCGATTTTACCTTGACCAAAGAAAATGCCTATATAATCATGCGTGGTGGCCGGGCACGCTGGAAAATAGAAAATGAGACTTTCAACACGCTTAAAAACCAGGGCTATAATTTCGGACACAATTACGGGCTTGGAGAAAAATATTTAGCCGCAGTTTTTGCAACGCTCATGATGCTGGCCTTTCTTGTCGATCAAATCCAGCAACTGTGCTGCGCTCTATTCCAGTCCGTATGGAAAAAACTTGGAAGCAAAAGTTCCTTATGGGAAAGCATAAGATCTTATTTTAAATGCTTCCTGGTTGAATCGATGGGGGCGATCTTTATGGCCTTACTCTACGGCATCCGAACTCAGCCCCTGGAACAACTAATTGATGTGCATGATACTTCGTAATGCACCTGCCGCAGTTTGCGGCTACAAAGCGTTATTTTCAGTTAGTCCCAATAGGCCAAAAAATATCAATGTGAGGTCTGATGGCTATCTATGCGCTTGAATCGGCAATTTCAGTCTCAGCCAGGCACAAAATGCATTTTCAGACAGCATTTATGGTTTATTTTTGCTTTTTGGAGTATTATTTTACATGAGCTAACTGGCAATTTGGACGCTGATGAGGATATTCTCTCAAGAATGCTTTACGTCGGGAATTGCTGGCGAAACAGTTTACCAAATAAATCCGTATAGCTATATGTTAAGGGTGCGGCAGTTTTCCAATCAGGTCTTGTGGTTTCGTACCAACCCCTTTGCAGGTTCCCTGCCGCAGCCATTCTTTATCCGAAGGCTTTCTTAGG
>SCSP01000311.1 GCA_004297845.1 Bacteroidota bacterium
ATCTACTGTTGCGAGTTCCCTTCCACGATATGCTCCAATTTCTGTCACTCGGAAATCAAATATTTTTTTTAAGAACGGCAAATCCCCCAAAAAATGACTGAGATATGAATCTACTTCGCTCCAATCAAAGTATCCAGAAGTATAATTAATGTGAATTGAACAGCCAATAAAAATAAGAATACTAATTATTACAACTCCTATTATTGCTATTCGTTTTGTATGATTCACTTTTATGCTCATATATAGTAAATAATAACAGGAATCATCCTTGTGACCTACGCAAATAAAAACCATGCATAACGCACTCTATAAATTCCTTCGACACGAAATTTTTTCCTATATTATTCTTTTCGGTATAGTCATTTGCTTGTTTGGAAAAACTCTTCTTATTCCTTCTGATCAGCTTCTCTCTAACGGTGATTTACAAAAATCACTCTATTACTTTCATTCGTTTGTCGGTAACAGTTTACGGGATCACGAATTCCCTTTCTGGAACCCACATGTTTTTGCTGGTTACCCATTCCTCGCCAGTCCATGGATAAACCTATTCTATCCCCCAAATTGGTTGCTGTATGTTCTTCCTCTTTCTCGTGGGTATGTCTGGCATTTTGCCTTTCATCTTTTTTTGGCATCCTCAGGGATGTACATTCTTTTGAGACGATTTACTCACCGTGTTCCCGCATTAATCGGTGCTATCGCCTTTGGATTGTCAGGAAAGTTAGTAACTGGTTTATATGCGGGATACTTAGACGTTACCGCATCATCAACATATATGCCCCTAACTATTGGGGCAATCTGGTTAAGTTTAGAATCAAGGCAAAAAAAATATTTTTTTATTGCAGTCATCATCACCGCTCTTCAGATTCTCTCGGGATATCTTACCATGACCATATTTACCATTCAGGCGGCGGCACTTCTTGCTATCTTCCTCTCGGTCAAGCAGAAAGGACTGCGACCACTTCTTTCGTTCCTCTTTATTATCATCCTGGCTGTCGGGCTTACTGCATTTCAATTGTTGCCAACACAAGAGTTAATTTCCTTAAGTGATAGGTCCCAAAAACTGATGGATGACTTTTATTTATATGGAGAGGCTTCGGCTAATATTCTTCGTATGATGTGGAACCCGTTTGCCCTCGGGTCACTCATAGAATATGGACGAACGTATAAAATTGGCTATTTTGAACATGCGTTTTACATCGGGAAAATTCCGTTGTTACTGACACTTATAGGAATAAGTAGTTTGGGAGCAAGTGTAGTGCAATACATTCGCCACCGAAAAACGACGTTTCCCGTTCTTCTTGCGATATTTAGCATACTTCTTATAGTCTTTGGGTTCTGGGTTTCCTTGGGTAGTACTGCACCTGTTAATTTGATGACTCTATTGGTCCGTTATGTTCCCTGGTATCATTTCATTCGGGTTCCCCCACGACATTTATTATATTGTGAGGTGGGCCTGGCAATCTTAGCAAGCTTGGGAGCTCAATTTGTCTATTCGAAGAAACATGGAAAAATAATCTGCACCGCATTGTTACTTATCACCGTTTTTGACTTACTCATTTTTTCTCGCTCGTTTATTGTTTCAAACCCGATTCCTGATAAAAGACAGGATCCCGAACTCTTATCATTTATAGCTGGGCAACATGAATCGTTGCCGGGCCGAATCCATCCAGGTTTTACCTTGGGAACCTCCGATCGTCTATCCCTAGACTTGAATGCACCGATGAAATATGGACTCTTCTCTGACAATGGATACGATCCTGTTATGCTCCATAACTATAATCAATTCATACGAGCATCGAATGGGGTTCCTGATATTTTTGGCGGATTGCCGTTTATTACGCTCACCTCTCCATCACTTCGCTTTTTAAATATAAAATACATTCTTTTATCTCTCACAGATGACCCACTCGAGCAAAAAAGTGATTCTCAATATACTCATATCTTTACTAAACCCGATCGAGAGTATTCATTGTATGTCTCTACCAACACCCTCCCTCGGTTTTATGAAGTTCCCAACGTCATTGTCACTTCCTCACGAAATGACGCCTATCAACATATAGCCTCCCGTTCAATTCAGTATGATGACACCGTCATTCTTGTTTCCGATAAAGCGTCAACACTTCCAAAAACGACATGTACGAAACTATATACGAAGGAAATTGTTGTCAAATACTTTGGGAGAAATTCCATTGCCCTTTCAACGTCAGTCCCTTGCAGTGGGTATTTAGTCAGTAGTGAGGTCATGTATCCGGGGTGGGAAGCGTACATCGATGGCAAAAAAACTGATCTTTTGGAAGGAAATCTCGCTTTCCGAACAGTCTTTGTTCCTGCGGGTCCCCATAGCATAGAAATGCGATATAACCCACGAATCTTTATTCTCGGTGGGATTATTTCATTTATCACGCTTTCTGTTTTACTTTTTTA
>SCSP01000312.1 GCA_004297845.1 Bacteroidota bacterium
TACTTTTCCCGCAAACTCACCTGCCAGGCCTGTTCCGCCGGTGGTAGCAAATAGGGCGGAAGCAGCGCTGGAGGAGTTCGTAATTTGAAAATGACCTGCTCGTGCCGTTCCATTCGTTGAGGCAACTAAGGCATTGGAGCTATTTGTGCCGCTGGCAATCTCAAAGATGCCTGCGCTTCCGCCCCCGGTGTTAACACCGTAAATAGTGGTGCCTGTGCCATTTGTGCCGGCTGTAACAGCATTGGCAGAGTTGCCTGCATTTGAAATGCTGAAATTGCCGGCCTTGCCGGTTCCATTTGTTGTTGCCAGCAATGCATCGGAGGAATTTGCAGCGTTGTTTATTTGAAAAAGTCCGGACCTACCAGTACCGCTATTATATCCAACAAAAGAATTTCCTCCCCCATTGCTGATAACATTTAATGCATTTTCCGTATTGGCTGCGTTGGTAATCTCAAAAAATCCTGCCGTACCCAACCCGGTATTGGATCCCTGTATGGCAACTGCAGAATTGTCATTACTGTTAGTTTGTGCCCAAACAGCCGGATACATATTTGTCACATTGTTAATTTCAAAAACACCTGCTCTGCCTCCGCCATTGGTGCCGGCATAAAGCACATCGGTAGCATTGGAGGCATTTGTGATTTGAAACAAACCCGCGTTGGCCAATCCGTTAGTGGATACTACCAACGCATTATTTGCATTTGCCGGATCAGATATTCGGAAAATACCCGCGCCTTCGGAACCAGTGGATTCTACATGCAATTTCGCCTCCGGGGCTGAAGTACCGATGCCCACGCTGTCCAACACCGTTGATAAAATAACTTTTGATCCGCTTTTTGTCCAGGGGACAGATACTGATCCTCCTGTTAAACTGTCGGCAGTTTTTGAATGAAGGGCATACGGCACAGAAACAAATTGTGTGGTACCCATCGAACTTCCGTTTACCGTTACCTGCAGAAAATAATCCATTCTTCCCCAGTGGAGGGTATCAAATGCCGCTGTGTTTACAGAACCTATCAGGAGGTTAAATAATCCGAACTGGTTGGTGCTGGTGATATGTGTTTCGCTCATGGAAACAGGCCCTCCCGTGCCTCCGCGGTGAATATCCAATGAAACGGTAACGGTTGCAATTGCCAGCGGGGTTCCCGAAGCGTTGCGTGCCACAGCCTGGTAATTTATTTTATTGGAAGATTGGGCAAAGGAAAAGCACGAAATATAAAGTACGAAGTATGAAGTAAACAGCCAAAAAGGAGAAAGCAAAATGTAAAGTTTTTTCATGAGGAACCCAGGATGCTTCTTTAACGAAAATTCCGGAAAAAGGTTTCAACAAATCTACATAAAAAAATGGCTATCCGCCAAGCTTAAAATTTGAGGTTAAAAATCCGATTTTACTGAGTTACAGTAAAGCTGCCGCCACCAGATGAGTTGATGGTCAAAATGCCACCTGCCGAGGAAATAACATTACATAGATAACCACAGATTTAGTGGTATTTGGTGGAAACACCGATAGCGCCTAATGTTTTCCCGTCCGTAGCTGTGCACATAATTTAAGCAGGCCCGTGCCCTGCAAATTATTTATGTCCGGAGTTTTTTCGGAGCCGGCTGCCGGATAAGACTTGAGAAGGATGGACTTCGCAATCGGCAGGTTGTTTTCAATGACGGTTATGTCATTAATAGAAAGCAGAACCTTCAGCGCCTTATCCTGTTCACCAAGATTGTAATAGCTGAGTGCGAGATTTATTTTTGAATGCTCCAGCTGATCGGATACCGCAAGTGCTCGTTCGTAATACTGTACTGCATTTTTTTCCTCCCCCAACATTCCGTAACTGGTTGCCAGAAAATGCAGCGCCAACACTTGATAGGGAGACTGTAAAAGCGCTTGCTGAAAATATGGTATAGCCTCCGGATATCTTCCCAGATGATAGTTGCCAATACCGGGATAAAAATCAACAGGCATGCCGGTAGGAGTAACTTTGAAAAATAAATTTCCTGCCTTTTCTC
>SCSP01000313.1 GCA_004297845.1 Bacteroidota bacterium
AGATGCTGCATCTTCAGGCTGAAAAGGCATGGGAGATATGGACTACCCTGCCCCCACCCTCCCCGAAGGAGAGAAAGTAAAAACAGCCCGCATCTTTCGTAACTTTACTGCCGCCTAACTTCTCTCCCCTACAGGAGGAGAGACAGAGAGTGGTCATTTTATGGATTTCCAACTCACCTCCGACTTCTACCCCACAGGCGACCAACCCGATGCTATTAAGCAATTAGTGAAAGGCATCAACGATGAAATGCCTTTTCAAACCCTATTGGGTGTAACAGGGTCGGGAAAAACATTTACCATCGCCAATGTTATCCAGCAGATACAACGACCGACTCTCGTCCTAAGCCACAACAAAACACTGGCAGCACAACTGTTTGGTGAGTTCAAACAGTTCTTTCCAAAAAATTCTGTGGAGTATTTTGTTTCGTATTACGATTATTACCAGCCGGAGGCATTTTTACCCTCCACCAATACTTTTATTGAAAAAGATATGGCCATCAATGATGAGATAGAAAAATTCCGCCTTAGCGCTACTTCTGCCCTGCTTTCGGAAAGAAGGGATGTGATCGTTGTCTCCTCTGTGTCCTGCATTTATGGAATCGGGAATCCGGCCGAATTCCATAAAAATATTATTTCTATCACGAAAGGGCAGAAAATAAGCAGGAACAAATTCCTGCACCAGTTGGTCGCATCCCTTTATTCCCGAACAGAAGTAGAGTTTCAAAGAGGAAATTTCAGGGTAAAAGGAGATACAGTGGATATAAATCTTGCTTATGCGGATTACTCGGTTCGCGTTTTATTTTTTGGAGATGAAATAGAGGAGATACAGACCTTTGAATCCTCCACTGGAAGAATGATGGAAAAGTTTGACGGCTATATCATTTACCCCGCAAATATATTTGTCACTTCCCCTGATACGGTCAACAAGGCAATCGCAAATATTCAACTTGACCTTGGAAAACACATTGACTACTACAACGAAATAGGAAAACCGATGGAGGCAAAACGCATTTATGACCGGGTAACACATGATGTGGAAATGCTGAAAGAACTCGGCTACTGCTCAGGTATTGAAAACTATTCCCGCTATTTTGACGGCAGGGAACCCGGAACGCGTCCCTATTGCCTACTCGATTACTTTCCAAAAGATTACCTGATGGTGATTGATGAAAGCCATGCCACCATCCCGCAGATTCACGCCATGTACGGAGGCGACCGTTCCCGCAAGGAAATATTAGTTGAATACGGATTCAGATTACCCGCTGCCATGGATAACCGCCCGCTGAAGTTTGATGAGTTTGAATCCCTCTTGAATCAGATTATATTTGTCAGTGCTACGCCATCCGAGTTTGAACTGAAAAAATCGGAAGGTATTGTGGTAGAGCAGTTAATCCGTCCAACCGGGCTGATTGATCCCATGATCGAAGTTCGTCCAACTCAAAACCAGATTGATGATCTTCTTGAAGAAATCCGAAAAGTAGCTGAACGGGATGAACGGGTGCTTGTTACGACTCTTACAAAACGTATGGCAGAAGAACTTTCCAAATTTCTTGCCAAAGCAGGAGTTCGTTGCCGATACATTCATTCGGACATCGACACCATGGAGCGTGTAGAAATTTTACGCGATCTCAGGCTTGGATTATTTGATGTGCTGGTTGGAATAAATCTTTTGCGGGAGGGACTTGATCTTCCGGAAGTTTCTTTGGTTGCAATTTTGGATGCTGATAAAGAGGGCTTCCTCCGTTCTGAACGCTCCCTGGTGCAGGTGGTTGGAAGATCGGCTCGAAACGTAAACGGGAAGGTAATCATGTACGGAGATAAGATCACAGATTCCATGCACAAGACAATGGATGAAACCACCCGCAGAAGAAAAAAGCAGATCGAATACAACTACAAACACGGCATCACTCCAAAATCCATTGTAAAAGCAAAAAATACCGTCTCTCATCTGGGAGGTGGTACGGGAGGCATTACCAAATACGCCTACATTGAAAACGAAACGATAGATTACGCTGCAGACCCCGTGGTGCAATATATGAGCAAGGATGCCATTGAAAAAGCAATTGTCCGTCTTAGAAAAGAAATTGAACGTGCTGCCAAAGAAATGGATTTCATTGAAGCGGCCAAGATCAGGGATGAATTGTTTGCGATGGAAAAAAGATTGGAGCAAAAGTGATAAAGCAAAACGAGCATAATCTCTTTAATATTTTCAATCATGTTTATTCAGAAGTCAAATGAAACAGAGAAGCGACAAACTGCTGCTTATTGAAAAGCTGTAGATCATCAATTCCCTCTCCTACCCCGATATACTTAACCGGAATTTTGAATTTGTCGGAAATACCAATAACTACACCGCCTTTGGCTGTACCATCAAGTTTTGTGAGCGCAAGGGCTGTAACCTGCGTAACCTCCGTGAACTGTTTGCATTGCTCAATGGCATTTTGTCCGGTGGAGGCATCCAACACTAAAAGCACTTCGTGAGGAGCACCGGGTACTACCTTTTGAATCACGCGTTTTATTTTGGAAAGTTCGCTCATCAGGTTGGTTTTGTTGTGCAAGCGCCCCGCTGTATCAATTATTGCCACATCCATCTTCTTTGCCACAGCCGAACTCACCGTATCAAAAGCAACAGCTGCCGGATCAGCGCCTGCGCCCTGAGAAATTATCTGTGCGTCTGTGCGCTTGGCCCAGATACCCAGCTGTTCCACCGCAGCCGCACGAAAGGTATCGGCAGCGCCAAGCATAACATTTTTTCCTGCTTTCTTAAAATTGTGCGAGAGTTTTCCGATGGTGGTGGTCTTCCCTACTCCGTTCACTCCGACCACCAGGATCACGTAAGGAGCGCCCCTCTCCTTGAGGAGAGGGGTTGGGGGTAAGGCGAAATCGGAGAAGGGATTATCGATGAGCAGGGAGGATATTTCCTCCTTGAGAATCTCATTCAATCGATCGGTTCCCAGTTTTTTCTCCCTCTCTATCCGCTTCTGAATGTTTGTAATTATCTGCATCGTAGTCTCCGTTCCTACATCGGAGGTAATGAGTGTTTCCTCAAGACTGTCCAAAACCTCATCGTCTACAATAGTCTTTCCGGTTACGATCTTTCCAAGACGCGAGAGAAACCCTTCTCTTGTTCTGAGAAGCCCTGTATCTAATTTTTTCTTTGAAAAAATATCGAAAAGTCCCATAGTAAAGCCCCTGCCTTAAAGAGAAAAAAATACCCCAATCCTAATTTTGCATTTAAGATTGGGGTCTTCACCCTTTAGGGTTGGGGCAATTATTTATTTTTCTTTCAGGAAATCCGCTACGTGGTCAGAGTGAACAATTTGTTCTCTGAAGGTGTACGCGCCTGTCTTAGGTGATTTCACCATTTTGATGACACGGGTAAAGTCTTTTCCTTTACCGCTCTTGAGTGTTGCAACTACTTTCTTAGCCATGGTA
>SCSP01000314.1 GCA_004297845.1 Bacteroidota bacterium
CATTTCTAATAGATCCGTCAAAATTCTTGGAAATGAATTTCAGTCCCGGCGCCGATATCAGCCCGTCATTAATCATCTGCTGAATCTCACCTTTATCTGCCTGTCGATTTGATTCTACTTCCGGCACAGAATACCTTTCAAGGACACCAAGACCAACGTTATGCCTTACTGTCTGCATGGGGTATGCTTTCCAGTTTTCACTATATTTTTCCGGATAGACCAAAAGAAATGATTTAGTCGCCCCATACAAAATGACCTTATTTTTCCACCGATTGATCGCCTTGTATTCAACGGATTTGAGGCTTATCGATTCATCTATGGTGTGTGTGGCATAGAGATAGTACGACGACAAATCTCTTGGTAGCCATTCAGTCAACCGGACATTGTCATAGAGGTTGCTCACTTCCTTCGTACCGTCCGAGGGCGCGTAAAAGAAAATGTCGACATATTTTATGCCGCTGATTCCAGGATCAATAATTGACTCATGGGTATGCCAATTACTATCTTTTGTCTCTATAGTTTCTTGATGGGCGTTTTGTTTTTCATCGCTTCGAAGATTGTAATAGTATGATGCTGTGTTGCCCATAAGATTTTTGTAATCAAATTGCAATTTATATAATATGCCATTCGTAACAGAAATCGGGAAGGTCTTTGGAATACAGGCATAATGATTTTTCGAAGACACTTTCATTGCCATTGAACCGTCACTGGCATCTGCTGATTTTTCCAAGGTGAAGTTCGGTTCACCCGGCTGCGTATTACTGCAATCCCCCGCCTCTTGTTGCCAGAGTCCATTTTCAAAAGAAGCGATTCCCGGATCAAGCATGTTTTTAGTGTCAACAACATATTCAAACGCATTTTCACCGGATTGTAGAGATATATTTTCAGCAAGGGTCGCATCTTCCCCAATAATTGGATCAATCTCTATTTTTCTTGTTTCAGCCAATTCATATTCTTTCAATCGCACATTGTCATACAGATTGGAAATTTCTTTTGTTCCATCTGATGTGGCATAAAAAAATACATTCATATACTGTATATCTTTGAGAGGATCGCCAAGAAGCAAGTCGTTTACGCCTTCATTTCCCAAATTTTCCAAATCTCCCCTCTTGTCGGCTTGTGTCTTAGAATATTCCGGCGTTATGAAATTTTTTCTGATAATTTCCGGATTGATGATTACGGAAGAGGTGTTCCATTCGTGATTTTGCGCGCGAAGTAATTCCGCAGCTGCATATCCTTCCTGATCCGTATAATTTTCACCCCGAAGCTTAAAGTAATATTGCACATCATTGCCGATTACATTTTTATAGTCAAACAGAAATTGATACAACTTATCGCTCTTCATTTCGATGGGAAAGGTTTTTGAGATACAGGCATAGTGATTGGCGGAAAAAATATTTGCGGAAGTTTTTCCTTGTGACGCATCTTTACTCGCACTCAATCGAAAATTCGGCTCTCCTGCAAGTTGGTTGCTGCAATCCCCTGCCTCTTGTTGCCACAATCCGCTTTCAAAAGAAGCGATTCCCGGATCAAGCAAATTTTTACTTACCAGCCTAAAAATTTTAATTTCTTTATTTTTAAAACTCCCAATCGTTGCTTGTGCGATAAAGTCATTAGATATATTTTGAAAATTCGCTTCACCAATTTGAATGATTAAATCTGGAGGTATGTTTTCAAGAGAATACAATATCCTTTCTTTTGTACTATAATTTTTGCCATTGATATTCATTTGAGAATTCGGCAATACAAAGTGTAATGTTTTTTGAGTAGAGTCATATTGTATTTGCACAAGAGTATTTTCGCTCACTACGCCATTGAGCATAAAATTTAAATTTTCAAACCCTTGTACACCAGTTAATTTTGAATCGGTTGATGTGGCGGTTGTTTCAGCGCTACCAAAAGGATAGAGGGTATAATTTTGTGAAATTGGAACCAGCGAATTGAAATGTTTATTCTGATTGATTTCATATCTCGAAATGAATATGTTTGGTGATGTGTTTCTGGACCGGTTAGAATTAGAACTTGCGTTATTCGAAAATAGAATCACATCAACACTTGAAGATGATTTTACTACACTGGAAACA
>SCSP01000315.1 GCA_004297845.1 Bacteroidota bacterium
TTTATTATGAATAGTCAATGTAGCCAACAAATTATTTGCTGATGAATAGTTGTTTGTTTATTCCGTCCTGCCCGATTTGTAATTTCTCCGAAGGATCGGAAACCCGCAGGAAATAAATGCCGTTGGGATGGGAAGAAAGATTAATCGTTAAGGGTTCATGGTTAATCGGAATAACCTCTGCGGAATAAACTTTCTCTCCGAAAACATTGTAAACCTCAATGGTTAATGGTTGTCCCGCTATTGGGCGGGATAGCCATTCAACATTAAATATTCCATCAGAAGGATTGGGCCAAATATTTACTTGAAGCCCATCCGTATTAATCTGGGATATTCCGGTTGTCGTGCATCCTGGATCCACCGGAATAGTAATGGTAGATACTCCGGTGCATCCGGAAGCATCGGTTACCGTTACAGAATAGGTGGTGGTAACGCTGGGATTAACCACTATGTTTGCAGTAGTAGTTCCTGTACTCCATGAATATGTTGTAGCACCGGAAGCTGAAATATAAACCGCAGCGCCTACGCAAACAGTGCCGCTGGGGTCAGAGGAAAAAACCGCAGAGGCAGTACAGCAATTCTTCACTGGAACAGTAACAATGGCCGTATCGCTGCATGACCCGCTTGCATCGGACACTATCACCGTGTAGGTAGTATTAACGCTGGGAGAGATTACTATAGTGGCAGAAGTGGCGCCTGTATTCCATGAATAATTTGTGCCGCCTGAGGCTGTAATGGAAGCGCTGCTGCCAATACATACCGTACCCGCATTTGATACAGCCGCTGTAAGAACGCAGGGAGGGGGACAAGCAGGACAGAATTCCCCAAAATCGTTCTTATAAGTACCTGCTTTACCACCACTGGAACGACCCACGCCTATATATCCATAATTGCCAATGGAAAAACCAACACCGGCAAATGTTATTCCTCCACTATAACTTGGCTCTTGCTTCCATGTATTTGTTGCCTGATCCCATTGCCAAAAATCCTTCATGGCAATATCACTCATATCACTTCCAGTACCTAAATATCCCTGGGCGCCTATGGAAAATCCTACTGCAAACCATCTTACTGCCCCCGGAAAATTGGCTTTCTGAGTCCATGTATCTGTTGGCTGATCCCATTCCCAGAAATCATTAGTCATGGCAGTACCATCATATCCGGTTCCGATATATCCTTTAGCGCCAATCGAAAAGCCAACAGCACCCTCTCTTGCCGTACCGCCAAAATTGGTTTTTTGGGTCCATGTATCTGTTGCCTGATCCCATTCCCAGAAGTCATTAGCGACTGGATATCCACCGGTTCCAATGTATCCCTTGGCACCTATAGAGAATCCGACACAATATATCGATCCCGCTCCGGGATGAAACGCTCGTTTTGTCCAAACATTAGCCGCTTGATCCCATTCCCATAAATCCTGTGTGTTGGGACTAGCTCCCGTGGCTGTTCCTATATATCCTTTTGTGCCGATGGAAAAACCAGCAGCTCCGTATGTTGCACCTGCTCCAAAATCGGCTTTCTGAGTCCAAATATTGCTTGCCTGATCCCATTCCCAAAAATCTTTTAACTGATTCAACCCCGTAGTCATTCCTAATCCGATATACCCTTTGAGACCGATGGAGAAACCGGTAGCGTATATTCTGCCGACAGCGGGAAAATTTGCTTTCTGCGTCCATGATGATTGTGAAAATACCCCGCAAAGAGGGAGAAAAAAAATTGTCAGCAAAAGAACTGATCCTGTTTTTTTCGAGGCAGCAGTTAAAAACTGCGAGAGAGTTGATTTGTTTTTCATATTTGTTGGTTTATTAACCACCTCCTTATATATAAGGAGGTGAGATGTTTTATTTTTACTTTACTTCTTCAAATGTCGATAGTTCCGGTCAGATCCACAAATAATTTTATATTTATTATCAGTAGTCACAAAAATGTATATTTGCAGAGTATAACTAAACTGAGCCTTACGAAATTTGTCCTGAATTTTAAAAAGAAGCCGAAATAATAAGTATTTTTGACATTTTTTTGCAACTAATGGTTGTTTCAGCATCTCGTATTAATCCAATTATAATCAGATAACTTAATTTATTATCAGCAATCACATGAAAGCATCGGAAGACATTCATGCACTTATAAAATCACTCGCGCCAACAGAAAAAGCGTATTTCAAGAAATACGCGCGCCTGCATGTGCTTGGAAAGGGGAACCGGTATGTATTGCTTTTTGACGCCATCAACAAACAAAAAAAATACGATGAAAAGGAATTAATGGAACTGTTTAAAGGGTATGATTTTGTGAAAAGGTTTGCGGTGGCAAAGGAATACCTGTACAAACAAATCCGTTATGCCCTGGAATCCTACCATCACAGCATTCATTCGGATATGAAAAGCTTGTTGCATTGGGCGGAAATACTATGTACGAAAGAACTCTATAAACAATCGCACAAAGCCATCCTGAAAGCAAAACAAATCGCCAGAGAGCATGAAATGCATCATGCGCTGATGGAAATATTCCGCTACTGGGAAATAAAACTTGCGGTGAAAAATTCCGATGTTTCATGGATTCAGAATATCCTCCGCGAGGAAGAGGCGGAGATAACCTTGCTGAGAAACACAAAATCCTACCGCGATAATTATTTCCGCATAAGCAATCACTACCTCCTGCATGGCATCATGCGCGGGAAAAAGCATTTCGGAGAAATTAAAAAAATAATGCAAAGCCGGCCTTTAACCGATGCGGATATGGCAAAAACATTTGAAGCGAAACTTCGCTTTCATGCCACGCATGCTTTTTATTCCGGAATCATTGATGACAGAAGAGGGCTTTACCATTCCTCCGGGAATATTATCGCCCTCTTTAAAAAACATCCCGAAAAAATCCGGCATGCTGTTGGTCCATTTATTTTTCATCTTCATAATATGACAGATGCCTGCGTACTGAATAAAAGATACCATGAGATTCCGGCCCACCTCAAAGAATTTGAATTACTGGCCCCGTTAGCAAAATCATCCGATGAAAAGAAAAAACTTTTTTATTTTACCGCCATCAACCGTCTTAATTACTACGCTGTTACAGGACAATTTTCCATCGCTGTTTCTGCTGCGGTTGAAATCAGCAAACAACTCGGAGGATATGAGCAATCCATGAATGATTATGAAAAAGCCATGTTGTTTCAAAATATTGCCATGTCTTATTTTGGAGAGGGGCAATACAAGAACTGCATTCACTGGCTTAACCGGATAAGAGATGAAATTTCATTGAATATCCGCCCTGACCTTGAGGGTTTTCTCCGCCTGTTCTATGTTATTGCTCATTATGAAGCCGGCCATATGGATTTGCTTGTTCCGCTTATTCAATCCCTTTACCGCTATCTGAAGAAAAAAGAACAACTGCATAAGTTTGAAACGGTAATCATTTATTTTCTCCGCAATGAACTCCCGAAAACCAACGATCAAAAAGAACGGATACAGGCATTTCAAAAACTAAAAACCAAATTACTGCCCCTTACTAAAGACGCAGACGAAAAAAATTCTTTTGATTCTTTTGATTACATCAGCTGGTTAGAAAGCAAAATAGAAAACCGCCCGTTTGCGGAGGTGGTCCGCCAAAAGGCGGCAGAAGGCGGTGGCAGCGGCAAAGGCAATGGGTAGTGCCGCATTATCTTATCAAACCGACCCTGATGTTCGCTCCCTGACGCTATGATCCGGGCAGTCTGCTCAATCGGGATAAAGCGCTTTATTTATTTTCATCGCCATTTGCCTATTGTAAAGTTACAGTCGATTCAATTAAAATACACCTCCCTATTTTGGGATTTTTTGGGAGGATGTCTGTCCAGTCCGTCCTGACGAAGATGCAGCCTTGCTTTTGCCCCTCTTTCTCTTCCTCCTGATTACACCTGAAAGAGGAGAATAAGGAGGAAGAAAGATTTGACCATAGCTGTTAAAAAAAAGCTGCGTGTATATCATTATTTCTGTATAATGATCTTTTTATTGATTGCCGAATTGCCTTCTCCGCCTATGGCGGATATCTGCAAGAAATAAACACCATCGGGATGAGAACTTAAATCAATGATTATCCCGCTATTGGGCGGGATAGCCATTAACCATTTTCCATTAGCCATTTGCTCATACACTTTTTCTCCAAACACATTGTAAACTTCAATGCCTGGTATATTGCCATCAGCCATCAGCCATTGAACATTAAACATTCCATCAGAAGGATTGGGCCAAATATTTACTTGAAGCCCATCCGTATTAATCTGGGATATTCCGGTTGTCGTGCATCCTGGATCCACCGGAA
>SCSP01000316.1 GCA_004297845.1 Bacteroidota bacterium
GGTGAGGCAAAATTTATTTCCGCTCAATTATTAAATCCTAATAAAGAAGTAACCAATGAATTGGATTTTTATGAGTTTTTCTCGTTGTTATTTAAATTAAGGGTAGAAAAGGACATTGAAGATGTTTCAATCGCATGTTATATCGTCAGCCAGTATGGAGATAGAATAATGATGGCTGTTGACAATGAGTTGTTTAAGCCTGTTTCGTTAAAAGAAGGAGAGTATGAAATTAATGTAGAGTTCAACGAAAAATTAATGCCAGGAAATTATTCTTTAGGTATGGCTTTATCTTATTTCCATACAGGCGGAAATATAGATTTTATTGAAAGTTTTTACCCTTTCACTGTAAAAAAAGAATCAAAACAATTAAATTTCGAATACCCTTGGGCAACCATTCACGGATACATTAAGCCAAATACGAAGTGGTCAATTAATAAACTATAAAACATGGAATTAAAAAACTCAAAAGTATTAGTGATCGGAGGTGCGGGCTTTATCGGAAGTTTTGTTGTTGCGGAACTATTAAAAGAAGATGTAGCAGAAATTATAGTGTATGATAATTTTGCAAGAGGTAAAAAAGATTATCTCATAGAATCACTTAAAGATGAAAGATGCAAAATTTATCCAATTGGCGGTGATATTAGAGAGACAGATATTTTAAACAAAGCCATGGAAGGGATAGATTATGTGATCTGTCTTTCTGCTATGTGGCTATTGCATTGCAAGGATTTTCCAAGAACAGCTTTCGAAGTGAATATTGCCGGAACATTTAATGTTTTAGAGTCCTGTGTGAATAATAAAATTAAGAAATTAATCTGGTCTTCTTCGGCTTCTGTTTATGGTGATGCGGTACAATTGCCCATGACCGAGGAGCATCCGTTTAATAATAAAAATTTTTATGGCGCAACTAAAATAGCAGGTGAAGCCATGGCAACTGCCTTCAATGATCGTTATGGTTTAAAAGTGATCGGATTGCGGTATATGAACGTTTATGGTCCTCACCAAGACCAGACAGCGGCATATACAGGTGTGGTGCCTATTATGCTGAACAAGATAGACGACAATGAGGCGCCTGTCATTAACGGGGATGGAAGCCAGGCTTATGATTTTATTTACGTGGCGGATACGGCAAGGTGTAATGTTCAGGCACTGAAATCGGATGTGGATTTTGGTTTTTATAACGTAGGTACCCAGGTACAAACCTCGATTAAAGAATTGTGTGAGTTAATTTTAGCTTTAAAGGGATCCAACTTAAAGGTCACCTACAAGCCGTATAGTGCAGATGATGCAAGGTCCTTGGTTCAAAACAGAATTGGTTCTGTGGTAAAAGCTGAAAAGGAATTGGGGTTTAAGTATAAATATTCACTGAAAGAGGGGTTGATGCGGTTGATAGATTGGAGGGATAAAAATAACTCTTAACAAGCGTATTGGGTACATGGAAAAGCGCATTATACAAATATCCTTGCCTTCTATGGGGCAGGAGGAATGGGAATCTACCAGGGAACCTATTTTCTCCGGATGGGTAACTCAAGGACCGAAGGTTGCGGAATTTGAAAGGATATTTGCTCAGCGTCATAGGGTGAAACATGCCATTGCCGTTTCTAACTGTACAACGGCCTTGCATTTAGCCCTTGTGGCAATTGGAATTAAACCGGGCGATGAGGTTATTCTTCCCGCATTTACCTGGGTTTCCACTGCAAATGCAGTGATGTATTGTGGAGCTACCCCTGTTTTTATTGATGTTGATATCACAACATTTAATATTGATGTTTCGCAATTGAAAAATAAAATTACTGATAAGACTAAAGCGATAATTCCGGTTCATTTATTTGGCTTATGCGCAAATGTTGATGAGATAAAACGGATTGCTCCGCAATTAAAAATTATTGAAGATGGAGCTTGTGCAGCCGGAGCAGGAATTGGCGATCGTCCGGCCGGCAGTTTAGGTGACATAGGTTGTTTTTCATTTCATCCCAGGAAGTCAATAACAACGGGGGAGGGCGGCATGCTTACCACGGATAACGATGCATTGGCGGATATTCTCATCAAATTAAGGAATCATGGTGCGTCTGTTTCTGAGGAACAGCGTCATAAAGGGCCCAAGCCGTATATTTTACCCGAGTTTGATCTGGTTGGATATAATTATCGTATGACAGATATC
>SCSP01000033.1 GCA_004297845.1 Bacteroidota bacterium
AAGCTATTGGTCTGAAAAAAGTAACTGCAAAAATTCCTTCTAAATTAAATACCGGAGCTGGCAAATTCGCTTCGTGCATAGCATTACGCATACGACTGATTCCCGAACCAATTTTTTCTACCAAATCCATTCTTTCAAATAGCCCGAATACCAAAGAGTTCCGGGAAAGGCTGCGTTTGCCAAATTCATTTTTTGAAATACTATGTACTAAACCTCCGGGATTGGTAATCTCCACCCTGTTATCATAAATCTCAACATTTATGTTTGCGCCTTTTTCATAATAATCTCTGTGCGCCAATGAATTAATAAGAGCTTCGTGAAAAACCACTTCTGGAATTTCTAATATTTCTTTTCTGGGTCCGCCTTTTTGAGATTCTATTTCGTAGCTTAGATTAAGTTTGGATATGATGTATTTTAGTGCCTCGTGGTATTGGCTGAACAAGTTCCCTGAAATTACTTTATCATCGAGGATATAGCGTTTATCAGTTCCTTTGAAAAGTACACAACGAATAATCGCTTGCTCGAAAAACTTTTGTACATCTTTAGCAAAAAATAATACTGTGCCATTCTTGAAATTATCATTATTGGCGCATAGTTTTAGATTTTCCAACAATACTTTTTCGGGTAAGGTACTTGAGATTTTTGCAAGTTTTAAAAACTCTTTGAAAAAAGTTCTGTCGAAATCTTCGGAGTAGGAAAATTTCTTACACAGGGCTTCATCAAAATAAATTTTATCGGATTGTTGGAAAAATTCACGCATCTGTTCAACGGAAGTGATTTTTTCGCAGTTGGGGCCATTGCGTACAAAAATATTTCCCGAAACAGTGTAGGGTTTCTGATTCCCGGATTTACATGCAAGGCAAATAATCATTTTACCTTTCATTTCATGTTCGGTAATTATTACCTCTAACCGGGGCTGTATAAGATTAATGGCTTCCTGTAATCTTGAACGGATAACATTATTAATAGTAACGCCTTTTATGGAATTATTGTCATCTACACCTACAACCAATATCCCGCCTGCTGCATTTGCAAAAGCACATATTTCTTCCGCCAATTCCTTCAGTTTGGAAGGCATGGCTTGTTTAAATTCAATATTATAACCTTCCCCTTGTTGAAGAATGATTGCAAGTTCTTCTATGTTCATCTTATTCACTCATTTTTTTAATGCTTGGGGGCAAAAGTAGATAAAAGCAATGATTATTTATGTTTGATCATCAGTAGTTTTTAATTCGTGTGTACGAATGATATTCTAAAACACTTCTTGTCGTGATATAAACCCTAAAAATTGGGTCTTATCCTACATCAAAAGGACAAAGGTTAAGTGTCAGTGTGTCTTTCTATGGATATTCCGTAGAAAAGTACAGTCATTCCACACATATTCCTTAGAAAACCAAGCATATTCCAGAGTATTTTACAGCGTTTTGTGGCGTAATTCTTATTGCCTATACATTCCGAATACCGGCTTTCAACATCTCAAACCAAAACCACCCATTAATTTCGAGATAATTGCTTCTACACCCCTTAAAAGAAGCCATAATCCGTATTTTGTGTACTAAAGGTGCAAGGTGCAACTACCTATATAGTCATTTGCACCTTGCACTAAATTTTAAAAAGTACAATATGCCCGGTTTGGTAAGATACAAGAAGGACTTTTAAGATTGTGATTTGCTACCTGATTTTAGATATTGGGTCGGAAAAGATGGATGCTTTACGATAATATTTTTTTCCTTCATAAAACGGACGTAGGATTTTGCGGTGCGGGATTTCACTTCCATTATATCCTGAATGGTACTTACTAATTGGGTATATGAATACGTTTCCTTTTCTGCGAAAATATCTTCTGCCAATGACTGCAAGTCATCAACTTTACGTTGGTCTTTATATTCTTTTGACTTCTCACCAATAAAGACATGATGATTTTTTTGCTTATCTCAAGCGAATTGCAGTAATGGAACATCCAAAGGGCTTCCGCTTCTGACCTTCAACGCTTTTATATATGAAATATCAGTATCAGCTTCTTTTTCTATACACAGTATCCCTGCTGATTTTCTTTGTAACTCCGAACCTAAGTGTCCTCTCAATTTTATTCCATTCGGAACAAGGTGTAAAACGCATATAATACATGTCTTATAAATACCTGCCAGCCGATGCAATTCTTCTATGAGCTGCACGCTGTCAGCTTCATCGTTTAGCCCTCTGATAAGATCACCGATACCGTCAATTACAACCATGTGAATCCCGTTGAATTGGTGATGGAATTTATCCATACTTTGAGTAATGACATGCAAACGCTCACGCCTGCCCATATTTGTCAGGCAATATGCTTTAAAATATTTTGGCGGTTGCTCACGATTACATCTTTTAAGAATGTAAGTAAGGTTCCTGTAAAGCTGGTCTTCCGATTGCTCCGTATCGTAGTAGAGGATTGCTTTGCCCTGCTCATTTATTTTTACATCTGTTCCGAGAGAATCTACACTGTCGCCTTTTAAGCGTATAGCACCGGCAACAATGCCGCCAAGAAAGTTTGATTTTCCACTGCCTTCATTTCCTGTGATACCAAGAAGATTCCCAGGACTACCGATAGTTACTCCATTAATGGTTATTAATGGTTCCGGTGTTACAGGCGGGTTTTTAAAATCAATTTCACATGATTTAAGCATAGCAAATGTTTCTGCATAAAGGTCATTTAACAAGTCAGTAAATAATTTTTTGAGTTGCTCACGGGTATTACCCAAGCGGAAATAATCCGATATGTCTTTTTCCTCTTTAGTTCCGGGCAAGGGAAGAATGAGACGTTTCATATCAAAGTCCTTCAACTCGGTAAAATGTTTGAGTGAACTTTCAATCCCTGTTTGGTCTGTGTCGTACAATAACACGATATGTTTAAAGCGATAGGATAACTTTTTGATGACTTCAGGAGGGATATTTGCGTTCTCGGAATTAAATGCAATGGAGTTGAAACCATGTGCATACATACACATTACATCTTTTTCTCCTCCTGTTATGAAAAGGATGTCTCC
>SCSP01000034.1 GCA_004297845.1 Bacteroidota bacterium
GGCTGATTTGATAAATCGATTTCGGATTTACCGGAGTTTATCCGCGATGAATAAAGTTGCTCTCCAAGCAGATTGAAAATGACAACCGAACATCCTTTTTCTTTTGTCGTAATGGTAAACGCTCCGCCTGAAGGATTGGGAGAAACAGCCAATTCCGGTTGTGCCGGAAAATCATTTGCATCTGTTGTTGCGCTTGCAACCACATTGCAAACCGTATGCGTTCCAACATCCGCATGCGCATTCCAGTAATTAATGCTTGCTGCAGCCGCTTGTTCCGTCCGGAAAGCATAATTGACTCCAATGGCGGTTTCCGGCAATGCAGGAGGCGTTACATACGCATCGTAGGTATGATTGGCAACATTTATTTCTAAACGGAAACCGTATGCAAGCCCGGCAGTATACGCAATGCTGTTATCTGCCGCATAGGTGTTGCCATTCCGGGCTTGAATATTTCCGGAAGGATTGAAAAAGATAATGGCAGCCATGTCGGTGTAATCCGCTGCCAGATTTGTGGAAAAACCGACAAGGCCATTCATGAGATTCATGTTAGGGGTGACATCGAATGTTACCCTGAACGACCCGGTTTGGGCAGAGAATGATTGTCCCTGTTGCCAGGCCGTTGAACCGGTTATACATCCCGGTGAAATATATTCATACGCTCCGATGTCATATCCCATGCCCTGAGGGCGGGAAATGCCGTCAAAATCATCTGTTACATCTGGCGAGAGGTTGGTGCCTGCATCTATGGCGGGAGATCCCGGCAGCAGATGAAAATCAAAACCCGCTGCATTGACAAAAAGCGGATTGGCGCCAACAAGGTTATTGCTTTGCTGCGAGCCGATTCCGGTATTGCAAATCTCCTGCCCACAGGTTGCAATACCATTCTGATAAAAGATGTTGTTTTTAATGATGCTGTTTGTTCCATCGGATTCAATGATTATTCCAAACTCAGCATTGTCATAAATGGTATTATTATATACTTCGCTGCCGGTTGGCGTGCCATAAGCAATCTGAATGCCGCCCTTGTTCCCCCATATAATATTGTTATATGCCATGTTGCCGTTACCGGAACTTAGAATAATGCCTACGCCTCTGTTGCCTACCCATGCGTTATCGTGAATTTTGTTGTTGCGGACAATATTGTTATTGGCGACACCAGTTCCGCCATTTTTATAAATATGCACGCCCCATCCGGCATTCTGGTAAATGTCGCAGTCCTCCACGAGATTATTCGCACCTTCAATATAAAATCCATGCTCGAAATCGTTGTTCCCATTGTCGTGGATCACCAAATTGACAAACTCATTATCATGAGCTGAGGAACGAACAAAAATGCCCTGTCCGAAGGCACAATTTTTCACCTCACTATTTTGAATACGGATGTGATGGGAGCCGCTTTCAATACTAATGCCATCACAGGAGTAACCAGGAACAACACCACAATTCACTGATCCAAGATTGTTGCCGTCAAAAATAATCCTGTCCAGCACAATGTAGGATCGAGGTGTCAGGTAGACACACGGCCATCCTGTCGACCAAGGTTTCACGGTTGCGATTTCACCGGGATACGCAGCCACTGTAACAGGATTGTTCCATGATGAACCGGACGGGATATCGTGAATTGCTTCCGCATAGGTGCCTGCCCGAATGTAGAGCGTATCTCCGGGGGCAAGCACGCTCACGCCTTTTGTAACCGTTAAAAATGGGGATGTGATGGTTCCCGGATTCGCATCGTTGCCGGTGGTTGCCACATAATACACTGTGCCATAAGCCGGGATGCCGCACAGAAAAAGCAATGCATAAATTAGTTTTTTCATTGAATGATGAGTTTTGAGGTGAATGTTTGGTTTTTTGCTTTCATGCTCTCTGCGTTAATTATTAATTCTTGATAGTTCTAACCAACTCGTGCCGTTCCACAACAATGTAATGATCATGTTTGCATCAGCGCTTACTGTCCAAATACCGCTTAAATCAGCATTGCTGGCGGCATCGCTATCCTGCAATTCACAGGCGTTTGCAGCCGGACCGTGAAGGATCAGAATCTGCCCAACCCTGGTTCCATTAGCCAGCACAATGGTTCTGCTTGTTGATGTTGCATTATTCGAAGAAAGCTGAATGTATGTGGTAGAAGGCGTTACCGCTTGAGCATCGCCAGTAAGAGAAACAGCAGAAGATGTAAAAGCAGTAGTAGCATTCACTTCAAGTCCTGCAAGGGGAGTAGTTGTTCCGATGCCAAGATTGCCGCCATTCTTGATAGTCATTCGGATAACATCGTTAGTTAGGAAATACATATCGCTGTTAGTATAATTTCCAAAATAGGATCCAGCGGGGTCCGCATAGATGTAGGCTTCGGTCGTTCCGGCATATTGGACGGCAAGACCGGCATGTCCCCCACTGGGAGTGGAGACCAATAATTCTGGGACCCAATTGTTCAATGCAGCACCCGCATTTCCAACAGTTAGTTTCGATGAGGGCGTGCTCGTCCCGATACCCACATTTCCTCCTGATGGCTGTAAAGCAAGATTCAAATAAGTGGGCACCCCGGCAATGTATTCCGGAAAATCAATGAACCCATACCGGTTGGCTTGAGCAGCATCTGTTTTGAAACCAAGCCGTAACTTAAGCGCACTATTGTCTGCATCAAACGATTTGATTTGAAAAAATGTTTGCACCGCTGCTGTGGTTGCTTTTGCTGTGGGTTCTTTTATATCCAGCATAACGCCTGTTTCTGCAGGGGAGCCATCGGTGCTGATAGCGATGTTTTGCCCCTGCAGCATCCCGCCACCCCAAGGAAGAGAGAAAAACAAGAACAACAGAGCTATAGAATAGTGAGCCGATGGAATTCCGGTTGCCCCCGGGAAACAAACCAACAATAAAGTCCGTTTCTTCCTGACGTTGATCAGGACGACTTTTGACTTCTGATTTTTAATTTGTGCTTTCATGTTCCGATTTTTGAATTTGATTTGAATATCTCTTGTTTTCTCTTTCACCCTTATTATTTACTCAGTATAATAAGAGGACAGATGTAAATACAACTGCTGTGATTATAAAAATGTCTTTTTTCTTTCATGGGAAATTATTTTTGAATAATGAGTTTTTTTATGAAAGATTCTTTTTCGGTTTTAATGCTTAGAAAATAAATTCCTCCTGGCGCATCAATATTGATGATTGTTGATTGACTATTGATTATTGATGAATACACTTTTTCTCCGAGAACATTCGTGATGGTAATTGAATATTTATCTTCTTTTGTTGCAATTGTAAGTGTTCCGTTATTCGGATTTGGATAAATGGTAAACTGATTTTGTAAATCATAATTTGTAATGCCTGTAACGCATTGTACAATAACCGTATCTTTTACCGTGCAGCTATTGGCATCTGTAATGGTTGCAATCAGTGTTTGGGTCGGATTTCCGGTTAAGCCGGTAACAGTTGCTGTAGTATTTCCATTGCTCCAGGAATAAGTGTAAGGAGAAGTGCCTCCTGCCGCTGCCACTGTTGAACTTCCGTTATTGTTACCGCAAACAGGCGAAGTTACGGTAAGAGTAAATGAAAGAGGGGCAAGCGGTGCCGCTAATGTTTTGTTGTACACTCCCTGCACCTCACTTGCCGTAAGCGCTTTATTGTAAATACATACCTCATCAATCGCTCCGTCAAAGGTGCGGTCTTGCGATGGGGCGTTGCCGATGCTGATGGGATTGGCGGTATACTTGAGAGTTCCGGTAACAATGTCTTGAGTTGAATAGGAGGTCTCTATTCCATTGACAAAGAGATGGAGTTTTCTGTCTCCTGCATCGCTGTAGGTAACTGCAACATGATTCCATGCATTAAGGGTGATGGCTGAAGATGAAGCGACAGAATTGAAAGCTGTTCCTGCGGTATTTATGAGTTCAGCGCTTACGGTGGATCCAGGGTAAGTGAGGAAAAAAAAGTCATCAAATTTAATGGATGACTCCCGGGATATGATGCGGCCGTAGGTGTTTTGTCCTGAACTCTTGGGATTGATCCATGCGGTGTAAGTAAAAGAGGAAAGATTCTGGGTGGAAGCGGTAAGAGGAATCGAGGCAATATCATCTATGCTGTCTAAGAATATCCCTCCTCCTGATTTTCCGGCAGCGCGTGCGGGATCACTCGTTTCTGTGGCTGCGTTAAAGCCAAGAAGGCCTGCATTGATTCCGGTCGAATCTACCAGTGTCTGGCCTGAACATTCATCGAACTTCCAATAGGCGATCAGTAGAGCCGGACTAACAGCAGATATATACTCATACGCTCCTATATCATACGCCAGTCCTTGCGGGCGGGTTACTCCGTCAAAGTCTGTGGTGACAGTAGGAGCAG
>SCSP01000317.1 GCA_004297845.1 Bacteroidota bacterium
GAACCTTGCGCTTTGGGCGTGAGATGTTATGATGCAACTAAACCAAATACCGATTATATCCGCAGGCGGGTTCCATTTACCAGAAACCTATTCACAGGAAAAAATCCGGGATACAAAGAATTTACTCTCCCCTTTCCGCTTTCGCCCGATCAGCTCATGGTGGAGATGTATGATAAGGCGTATGGGGATGATGCCAGCTTTCGGATAGAAAAATTCGAGCTGGAAAAAATAGAACCAAAAAATATTTGGGCAGAACCTGAAATGCTCCGCTTTATTGACTTTGCACAGGACTTTGCGGTGAAGGCAGGATATATGCCCACCGGAGTATATGACAGCAAGGACGGTGATTTTCTCATTCAATACTTACCAATTATTGAAGATGAAGAAGGAAACCCATTAGTAACTCCTGCACGGACCAACCGCAAATCAGGAAGGATACAGGTAGCGCAATCAGCCTTTGCCAAATACACCATTCCGGTAAGAGTGGTGGTATTGTTCCATGAGCGTTATCATTTTCAAATCTCCACCCGTTTAGAAAAACCAGCCGATCTGCATGGCATACGCCTGTACCTGGACTTGGGATTTCCGAGAACAGAAGCGGTTTACGCCACTACCAAAATTTTCACTGCACATCCTCAGTCAGTGGGAAGGGTTCATAGGGACAGGGTAAAAGACATGGTGAATTTCATTGATAGCTATTCCCAAAAGAAAAATTTAAAAGTTCAACCTAACTAATGAAAGGCAGTAGCAACATAGGAATGAATAGTTTGGCGCAAAGCCTCAAAAAGATTTTTGTTAAAAAGAAAAAATCCAAGGAGGACAACTTTGTGGGTAAAACCTATGAAGGCGCAGGCGATCATTTTGTTGAAGAAACAAATAAAAACATTCGTGCAGCACTTGACCTGGACAAGAAAAGTGAAAGCTATGAAAAGGATTTAAAGCGTTTCGGTACACGCATCAAATTAATTGATGTTGCCGATGATGTTACTGCTAACAAACGCATCAAAGAAGTTCCCCCACTTAAAAAACCTGTAAAGGCTTCTAATGAAAGGTATAACGAAAAATATGAAAAAGATTTAAAACAATTCGGAACGCTTCAGGGAATTATCAATGTGTCCAATGATGATCCGGCTAAGAAGAAAAAACAAAAACCTTTTCCAACAGATTTCAGTAAGGCAGCTTACAAGGCAATGATGAGTAAATGGAAAACTCATAAGCCTGCTCCATTATCTGCCAATCCCTATTCAGATATTTTCCGTGAATTTCCTAAAGCACAGGTAACGATACAAAACAAATCCACTGAGGAAAAAGAGATAGTGCTGTGGGGGGCAAATCAAAATGTAAGTGTTAGTCCACCGGCTCCCGGAGATGTTCAGGATCATACCATTGTTGCACAAGTCAGCATCCCTTCAGGAGTACATCCCCAAGGTATAGTTGTTAATCCGGCAAACCAACTGGTATATATTGCTAACCAATTAAGCGGATCAATAACAGTTTTGGATTCCACTAACCAGGTGGTTAAGGTTATTCAGCTGGAACCAAGTTTTCCCGGTTTTTCATCGCCCGTTTCATTGGCGGTCAATACCAAAAGCTCCAGTAGTACATACGGTTTTGTGTACGTGGCTTGTTCGGTTGCAAATACACTGGTTGTTATTGATTTATTACTAAATGTAACAGCTACCATCCCTGTTGGCTCACGCCCGATAGCCGTTGCTTTTAATCCGGTAACTCTTAAAGTTTATGTAGCTAACCTGGTCAGTGATAACCTAAGTGTTATTGATGCAGAATCCTTAACAGAAACTGTCGGCTCTCCGCTACCAACAGGGCAGGATCCTATCGGTGTTGGTATTCATCCTATAAGTGGAGAAATCTACATTGCTAATTCACTTGGCGACAGCGTTACAGTTTATGACGCATTTGATACGCTGGTAACGACAATTCCGGCAGTGGGTCAATACCCTGTATCGGTTACTTATAATCCATCCAACGGGTTTATGTATGCGGTGGCAACGAATACCAATGACATACACCAAATTCATCCGGTAACACATACTATTTCAGATACCATTGCGGTTGGCAACAAACCTTACAACAGTTTTTTTGATACAGCGAATAATTTCCTGTATGTGCAAAACAGGAATGACAATACCCTTACGGTTATCAAATCCGACAATAGCATTGTCGCTACGCTTAATCTCGGAGAGCAAAACATCGGTGGGGCTTTCAATGGTTTTAATAATTCAATATACGTTTCCGATACGAGCAATAACACCATCAATGTTATTGGCTATCTGCAAGTAAGCAGCACTATTTCCATTAGCTCTGATTATCCTGAAATGCGTGAGGATTTTCAGAGCAATCCGGCTGTTATACAACATACAAAGTTTGTTGTAACCGGCTTGGAGCGCATTAATAGTTTCCGCATTAACAAGTTCACCCCGACAGGTACAATCAAAAGCAAACCACTGTCATTTGAGCTATACGCCAGTCCGCAAAGCAAACTGAATGTGTCGGAAGTATTCGAGCTGGCAGGAACCGTCATTGATGGAAAAATGAACTGGCGGTTTAAACTGCCCGGACTGCATACGGTAAGTGTACTGGTATGGTATCGGCAATTTGAAGTAAGAGAAATTTTAGGGTCAGAGACCCCTTTAATAAAACCTAATAACAATTAACTAATAACTATAAAAATGAACAACAAACTCAACTACCTCGTAATTCACTGCACAGCAACGCCTGAAGGCAGACAAGTAACAAAAGACGACATTATTCGCTGGCACACTAACCCTATTCATCTCGGTGGACGTGGCTGGAACCGTCCCGGTTATGCTGACATAGTAGAGCTTGATGGAGATTTAGTAAGCATCATTCCTTTCAACACAGACGATTTTGTTGACCAATGGGAAATCAGCAACGGTGTTGTAGGCTTGAATGGCAATTCCCGCCATATCGTGTATGCAGGTGGAATGGACAAAGAGAATAAAAGTCCAAAAGACACCCGCACCAAAGAGCAATTTGCAACGCTGGAAGTGTATGTAAAATACACCATCAAGCGCCATCCTAAAATTTTGGTATTAGGACATAACGAAGCTCCCAACGCACATGGCAAGGCCTGTCCAAGTTTTAATGTGGGAGAATGGTTGCGTTCCATCGGTGTAGCAGAAACCAACATCTACCACAAACAGGCAGTGGAAAATTTGTCTGCCGGTCTGTCCGCCCGAAGTGAAACGAAGGAGGAAGTCTTAGCGAAGGCAGAAACAGAAGAAGTAGCAGCCACAATAGTAGAAACAAACACCACTGAAGCAGAGGCATGAGGACTGTACTGATACTTGCTGCGGGAGTTTGGATCGGCAGGGGAATTTACACGGCACTCGCCAAAAATCAGGCGAGAGAACGTGAAGTGAAAATTCGTAAGGCGCTGGAACAGTTCATTAGAGAAAATCTTCCAAGCCTTGAGCCAAAGGAAATGCAGAAGAAAGTAGAAACTATTTTAAGTGAGGGTAAAAAACCACTCTAATTTTTATTAAAGCAAATGGCAACTATTATACAGGACATAATCATACCGGAGAAAAATTCTGAATGTTCGGAGTGGATCAGCTATTTCAAAAAACTGGAAGAAAGATTCGGGGCTGAAAATGCCAAGACGATTTGGCTGAAGACCTGGCAGGTGAATGGCTCAACGGCTTCCTGTACTACCCGCCCTGACTTTAATGCTTTTTTCAAGAAACAGGATATTGATGTTACCAACCTTGCAACAAGTGCCGTTGCATCCGCAGCAGACCTCGGAGGAAGCATTATGGGGCTTGGCAAAGGCATTACCAAAGTGCTGACTTACGGAGTTCCCATCGTACTTACTGCGGTAATAGCAGCAATCCTGTATGCTATTGTCAAAGTTTCACAAAACACGTCTGCATCGGATGTTGCAGCATTAACTCCACAAGGGAGGGTGGCTAATTTATTAAAATGAAAACTGCTGCCATAAAACTTGCACAATCTAATCCCAAAGTTCTCATCATCGGTGGGGTGGTAACCATTGCCGGGGTTTGGATTGGTGTCGCTGTTTTTAATAACAAACGAAAAAAGAGAGACCGATTAGCGATTGCATTTTTCAGTGAACTGCAAAGGGACATTGCTCCCGATTCAGTGGGGCTTATTGAAAGCAATGCCTTTGATATACGCTATTGGGAAAACATCGGTAAGAAGGTAAAAAAACCACTGTATATGCTCACGGTGGCCAGCGCAAGGGCGTTTGCAAAGGATATACGTGATTCATGGGGAGTGTTTGATGATGACGAAGATAAAATCAAAGGAGTGTTCAGGGCATTAAAAGACCAGGTACAGGTATCGCAGGTTGCTTTCCAGTATTATCAGGCATCCACAGAAAAAATAAACCTGATTGACGATTTGAAAAGCAGGTTGAGCAAGGAAGAAGTTGGCGAGATACTGGATATCGCCAAAAAACTTCCTCAATACAGATTAGCAGAACCACCAAAAAAATAAGCGATGGCAGAGACACAGGATAAGGAGCAAAAAAAGGGGCTGTTAAAAAAGTACCTCGATAACACTTTCGGAGATGAGGGCTTACGAACAGATGTCAAGATCACATTGACCTGGCAAACATGGGGAATGATTGTGAGTGCTGCGGTGGTCGCTACCGGATTGAGTACAGCTACTTACTACATAATAAAATCAATGTTCGCAGGTAAATAATAATAGCAAATGAAAAAAGCACTCATAGCCATATTCTCAATTTCACTGACAGCCGGAACGCTCTATCTGACCTACTCGCAGTTTAAGAATTACATAATTAAAAAACTGGTAAAGTCATGGGTTGAAGAAGCAGAAAAACAAAAAAAAGAATTGAGCGAGAAACAAATAGAGAAACTCAAAGAGGAATTGGACAAACTCTATTTATGGGAAGTAAAACTACTTGCGAATTATTCGGAGAAAGCAATCGGACGTGCGCCTGAAAAGGAGATAACACCCATGATTGAAAAACTCAAAGAGAAAAAGATTTTAGAGAAAGCGGACTTAAAATCTGTGGACATCATTCTTTTCGGAACATAATCAAAATTAAAAAACAACCCTATGGAAACACTTACAGACATTATCGCACAAATCAAAAATTATATGACCGCCCTGGACTGGCAGTACATTATCACTTTTATCATCATTTGTTATGGAATGAACCATTACAAGGTAAAGGAGGGATTGCAGAAGGCTACCGGAACGCATACACGCACACGCTACCGGGTAGTTATCGTTGGTCTGCTGTATGGTACAGGATTATACTTTCTGCGAGGATACAAATTGCCACAAATTGAAAACCTGTTTCAATCTTTCATTTTCGCATTGGTCTTTCATAAGTTCATTGTAGAAGCATTGCTGTTGTGGTTGGCAAAACACGCATTACCGCAGTCTATTTCAAAACATTTACTGGACGAGGAACAATTAAAAAAACTTAACATGGACAAAGCAGATGGAAAATAATAAGATACAATCATCCAGCCTTCTAACAAGGGTCAATCTCATGTATTTGGAGGTAGCCGTTCTTGGTGTTTTGATAATTGTAATTGCCATTCAACATAAAACCCTTACGGAAGTAAAAAAGCTCAACAATCAGAACAACAATGAAAAAAAATAATATCGTCATTTCAATTCTTGTTTTTATATGTTTTGCTCTCTATGTAGCCATAGAGTTAAAACTCCCATGCAAGGATGCAGAAAAGAATTGCGGGGCAAATACAAAACGACTGCAAGCACAAAACGATTCACTCAGGCAAAACAATTTGGCGTTGGATGAAAAACATCACGCACTTGAATTGAAGGCAGACAGCATTCAGGAAAAACTTGCAAAAACCAAACAAACCATTGTTCAACTTAAAAACAAACAACATGAAAAAATTACTGCTATTGATAGCCTTAGTAGCAACGAGCTTTTCGGCTTTTTCGCAAAGTTTGACACCGAAGGTTCAGGTACAAAATAAGGACACACTTTTTTGTTTTACGATACCGCAAAGCAAAACCATTGCGAAGCATTTGGAGAACGGCAGGTATTGTGATTCGGTTTTAGTAAAAACAGAAAATGAAATAGAGCTGTTAAATCAATTACAGGCAGTCAATGATAGTTCCATACTTGTACTCAAAATGAAAACGGAAAACCAGCAAAGCATAATCACTAATCAGGATGCGGTTATCGGGAATCTATATAACGATCTAAAACAAGCAGACAAGAAACTTCGCAGGGAGCGATGGCAGAAAAGATTATTCGCAGCCGGCACATTCGTATTTGCAACATTAACCATTTTAAAATAAACAACCATGCCAATAGAAATAATAGACGAAGGCGGTGAATGCGGTGGAATATCACCTACTCCCCCCACAATGGAAGATTTGTTGAACCAGTCAGGAATACTGACCAATCTTAACCTTCCGGGGATTAATCATTTAAAGCGACAAAAAATCAATAGCTACGCCAATGGAATTGTAGTGGCAGATGCGCTTAATCCTTCAAAGGTGCAAATCCTGATGAGAGATAATGGAGCTGATATAGCAGTTACCATTTTCAATGACGGAGCAATTCATTCACAAATTAACTATTCACAAATACCTTAATTGCCATGAGTTTTATCGGAGGATACCAAAGTGATGTAAATCTTAACGACATAAATTTTGTCGGAGATTTCCCTATTGACCATTCTATTGGAGGTTTCGGTATTACTACCGGAGTTGATGATTACCTGCTTGCTTTAACGCCACCAATTTTACAATACCGTCAGGGCTTGCCGTTAGAAGTGAGATTTTCACAACCCAATACCGGGGCAGTTACCATTAACGTAGATGGAAGGGGCATAAGGGCAGTAAAAAAAATTGTTGCCGGGTCGTTGGTGAATATGGAAACAGGAGATCTGACCAACGATAAAATTTATATTCTGATTGATGACGGATCTGTCTTTCAGATTGCCAATAGCAGCCATTTGTTGCTGGATGCCACTGAAACACGAAAAGGGATTTCACAAATCGCAACTACTGAGGAAGTGGACGATGGAGTGGACAATACGAAAATTGTTACTCCCGCAAAATTAGCTGCCTATATAGCGGATAAAATAACAGGACTTTGGGAAGATAAAGGGCTTATTAATTGTGCTGCAAACCCTGATTATCCGGCTGGACAGGTAGGTGATGCTTATACCGTGAGTGTAGCGGGGAAAATAGGCGGTGGGCTTGGGCCAAATGTAGGCGTAAGGGATATTATCTATTGCAATGTGGATAATCCCGGAGGAATAGATGAAAATGTTGGATATGCCTGGACAATCATACAATCGAATTTAGAGCAGGCAACCGACTTCATTGCCGGATACGCAAGATTGGCATTGCAGGCAGAAGTGAACGCTGGTGTGAATAATACTACCATCGTTACTCCTTTCAAATTAAAAACACTTTTGGATAGTCGTATAGCTACTGAAGCACTGACAGGCTTAATCGAACTTGCGACACAGGCAGAAGTAAATTTAGGAGCTGATGATATCAGATCTGTAACATCACTAAAGTTAATGACATTGCTTAATGTCCTTCTGAAATATCAAGCTGGAGCAGGTGTAAATTCGATTATCCCCAAACTCGGATTCAATAATATTGCTCCGGGTTCCCATGCTGCCGTATTGAATGGCAATAACAATCGAGCCAACAATACTTTTAGTGCTGCTATTGGAAGCTTTGCCGATGCGTGGCAATTCAATGAATATGCCAAATCTCCGGGGGCTTTTTTTGCTACAAGGGGAAGCGTTCAGCATAGTGTTTTAACCGTTTGGAACATCGTGCCTTCCGGTGGTGGAATATATCCGATCAACCTCGATGGAGGTGGAGCAAGTGCTTCTAACCGCTGGAGGGTTCCGAATAATTCTATCATACATTTCATGTTGCAGTTCAGTATTGTGCAAAATTCAGGTTCAGCAGGAACCATTGGTGATACATGGACAGCGATTTATGAAGGTGTAGCAAAAAATGTTGCTGGTGTTCTTTCATTTGTGGGTGGAGCGCCTTCTGTAAGAGAAATTCGTCAGGATTTAGGTCTTTCCCCAACTGTCTTTATTTCAGGAGGAGGAGATGAGCTTATCCCTATTGTAATTGCAATAGCCAATAAGAACCTTCATGTCAATATCACAGCATACATTACACAGACGAAATTTAATCTCAGTTGAATAGCCATCCCGGTGGAGCCGGTGATTGAAACTCTCTGATAAAATCTTTTTATGGACTACATAAAACTAATCGTTGTATTATTCTCCGCAACCGGCTTTTGGAAGCTGATGGAGTTTGTCATTAGACTGAGGGCTGATAAAAAAAAGGCATCGGCAGAAATCAGGAACCTGAATGTGCAGGCTGAAACTCAAATTGTGGGCAACTGGATACAGTGGTCTCAAACGCTTGAAAAGAGGGTAAAAGAACTTGAAAATGTTGCGGAAGAAAATAAACAATTGAAAAAACAGATCGAGCAACAACGTAAACGTATTTGCGAACTCGAGAAAAAGGTAGGACTGGTAGAGAAGGA
>SCSP01000318.1 GCA_004297845.1 Bacteroidota bacterium
CCAAATGATACAAAAGCAAGCTTTTGTTATGTCGTTTATGAATATGTTTGCTCACAACACAAACATAATACAAACAGCCACCCCGCAGCAAGCTGCGAGGAATTCTTTAGATTAAAATATAATAACAAATTAAAAATGTATAATAATTTAATATCCATACAAGAACTAATTATTAGCCTTATCAAAGACGACCTGACAAATACTCGCCTTGTTAATGGCTTAAATACTTTGGGATTAGATTCAGGTGATTATAACCTCAACCTGAGCGACACCATCTTTAAACTATTAAGTATTGATGACGACCGGGAAGAATTGTTCGAAGAATACCTGAAATGGTGCGAAGAAATAATCCGAATAGACATTTTAAAATACCCGGAGTTTTTGGATACCCATGCAAGAGGGATATACAAAAAACTTTTAAAAGAAAAGAAAAAATTTAATGAGGGATTACCCGGGTAAATAGTTGTCAATTACTCGAGTTATTTAGTCCGTGTTTACGCGAGTAAAAGTAAAAGTAGTACCAAACGTTCTTTAAATTTTTGTGCAAAAATCTCTACGGTCATAAAACAAAAATCCTTAAGGAGTTTTTAAATTTCATGTCCTATAAGCATTGAAAAACAAAGGTCATTATAAGAGCCTTTAAATTTGAGCCCTTAAGGAACTGAAAAAAAGGATTCTTAAGGGATACTATATGATAAGTTGATTCCCGATTATCGAACCCCAAGACCGAATGTGATGTTCGACTTAAGTGCTTATTTCTCAAAGCATTTGCCAGAAAAAAAGAACGGACCTAACAAGATTTCTCTCGTTAAGTCCGCTTTGGTAGCGGGGACAAGATTCGAACTTGTGACCTTTGGGTTATGAGCCCAACGAGCTACCCCTGCTCTACCCCGCAATATAAGACAAAGGTAGAGAATATTAGGCTCATCCCACAGGCAAGATCAATAAAACTTTGTAGTACAAACCATTACAGTGCAGTTAACAGCCTTTAACCGCAGAGAACACAGTGATACAACCCGCTGAGGGACGCAGAGAATACAAGGAAAATTTTCAGGAGGACTCTACTCTGTCCCGATGTGGATCAGCGCATCGCCTTCATTCACCACAGGCTTGTTATTGATGCCGATGAGAAAACCATCGGTGGGGGCTATAAGCTGCTTTTCCAGATCGGCATAGGGGGAACTTACTGTGCCTATCACCTGGTCTTTCTCCACAAAGGTGCCGAATTTTTTGGTGGTGCGGAACAGTCCCGATATCTTGGCGCGTATCCATTTAGATCCCTGCAGGGTTATGCTTGTGGGCTTGGGAGTGGGTACATCCAACATTTTCAGGTTCTTCATCAGACGCAGACATCCATTCATTCCTTCAGTAATTCCAACCGTACTGAATCGGAAAGATTCCCCAGCTTCATACACCAGGATAGGTTTTCCAAACCGCGATGCTTCCTTGCGCAATGATTTTTCGCGGTAGGGAGAGTTCAGCATAAAAGGCGCTCCGAATGATCTGGCGAGATCGAAACTTTTTTCATTTTCAAAAAAACATCTTACCTGCGGATAATTATTTATCTCAGCACCCCCCGTGTGGAAATCAACTCCCATATCAATTATCGGAACTATTTTTTTTGTGAGATCATACGCTATGCGGCTGCCAAGCGAACCGGCACGCGTTCCGGGGAAACAGCGGTTCAGATCCCTGCCATCCGGAAGCTCGCGTGAACGATTGAGGAATGAAACAACATTGGTAATGGGTATGGCAACTACGCTGCCTCTTTCCAGCTTCTCAAAATATTTTTCTTTCAAAAGATTGCGCATAATCTCGATGCCGTTTGTTTCATCGCCATGCATACCTGCCATGAATAAAACGGATGGCCCCTTTTTCTTTGAACGAAAAACATAAACAGGAATTTCCATTTTGGCTCCTGTGGGAAGGTAATACACATTAAGGTTTACCCGGGTGTTTTCTCCTAAGCCGATGGTGGTGCCGTTTATTTTCATACAAAAAAGCCCCGCCCAAATCCTCCCCATTGGGGAGGACTTTCAAGACGATGGCAGAAGGGCGAAGATATCATTTATAATAGGACTTACGCACGGGACAATTAACAATTGATTTTTGATAAAAAAATGAGGTTGGGGTATCAAAACAGAACAGAAGGCATAATGTGGTTACATGAAAACCA
>SCSP01000319.1 GCA_004297845.1 Bacteroidota bacterium
CCAAAGTATCCTCTTTTCTAACTTGTCGAAAACTGATAGTTTGACCCCTTTGAATACCTTGATAAAGAAATCCTTGTTTGTCTCTGGATGTATATACTCGGCAGAGAGTTTGTTGTATAAAATAGAAATAAGATTCTCGTGTCGAATGTTCCAGACTAAGGAATCGACATTATTCTTAGGCGACCATTCAAAGTCTTTGTCAAAATATTCTATTACCTTTTTGAGTTCTATAAATTCAACTGTGGGGTTAAGTATTGGATTAAAACTCCGAACATACCCCAGTCTTTGCACAAGGAATGGATTAACCTCTTCCTTGAGTATCTCGCCTGCGGTTATGCCTTTATTTCTGGATAGGAGGGCTTCAATTTTGTTTTTAATATTACTTATCATCTCCTCCGAGTTCCTCTCGCTTACACATTTAACACCATAATATAGTTCGTAAAATTCTTTATATGCTAAGTAAATATTATCAGTCTCCTTTTCTACTATCTTATAAAATGCACTTAGGTTAATAGGTTTAGTCCCATCATCTATTCCATGATATGTTCTACCCTCTACTATTAGTTCATATCTTGATAAGGATATTATATACTCCGTGTCGCCAAGATATTGCCCGATTTCGTTATTGAGAGCGGGAAATTTTTTGCTCCAGTTTATAGGGACAGAATTAATCTCAAAACTGTCAACTATATACATCCAATCACTCCAATCCATAGTGAAATGTCGTCAAATAATGTCAATGAATATGATTTAATGTTATTTTTGTGCTGAAACAAATGTAAGTAATAAAGGTGACTGATTAGGTGACTAAGATTATGGGGGAATTCGCAAAATTATGGAATATAGATAGTTATAGTCGAGGTGGAGAATCCTGCCACCCCGACTTTTTTTAATCATACCTTATCAACGGTTTCCATTTCTCTTATGGAAACCGTTTTTTTGTTCTCCTTTACTTTCATTTGTTACCGTCTATTATCACCTGTGGAGGTTACCTAATCGGTTACCTATCCGGTTAGCTATTTCCCTGCTATTTTCTTTCTATGGGTCGCCTATTTGGTCGTCTAAGAGGTTCCCTATTTGCTTCCTATCATTTTTCTATTCAGAATTCTTTACTGGGAGGGCATTCATGCAGACATGAATTCAAGGGGGGTGATATTATTTCCGCCCACAACATTAAAAGCATATACCTTAATAAGGATACAATACAGAAGAATGAAGGGTTCGCCCATATTACGGAAATTCCATTCGCAGATTCGTAGTAATTCGTTTTTCGCACAACCGGGAAATTACCAGGCAAATAAGTCATACTGTTTCATCCACTTGTTTACTTTTTTCTTTACCTGTGCAATCTTCGTTTCATTTTCAATGTTCATCAATGCCGTATCCATCAACTCAACGATCTTGCCCATGTCCTTTTCTCTCAGTCCGCGCGTAGTAACAGCTGGCGTGCCAATTCTCATTCCGGAAGTAACAAACGGTGATTTGTCATCGAAAGGCACCATGTTTTTATTGACCGTTATATCCGCTTTAATGAGCGCGTCTTCCGCTTTTTTTCCGGTGAGGTTTTTGTTGCGAAGGTCTATGAGCATACAGTGATTATCTGTTCCACCGGAACTGATGTTATAGCCTTTGTCGCTGAATGCTTTAGTCATTGCGCGTGCGTTCTTTACCACCTGGGTTCCGTATTTCAAAAAAGATTCTTCCATCGCTTCACCGAATGAAATTGCTTTTGCAGCGATTACGTGCTCCAAAGGACCCCCCTGCGTGCCCGGGAAAACAGCGCCATCCAATACAGCCGACATCATTTTGATCTCTCCTTTCGGAGTGGCGAGTCCCCATGGATTTGGAAAATCTTTTCCCATCATGATCATTCCTCCGCGGGGGCCACGCAATGTTTTATGGGTGGTGGTTGTAACAATATGGCAATGAGGAAGAGGATCGTTGAGCAGTCCTCTTGCGATCAAGCCAGCGGGGTGTGCCATGTCGCACATAAGGAGCGCGCCTACGGAATCAGCAATCTGCCTCAAACGCAAATAATCCCAATCGCGGGAATAAGCGGAAGCACCGCAGATAATCAGCTTGGGGCTTTCAGCAAGCGCTGTTTTTTCAACTTCGTTATAATCAATTCTTCCCGTTTCGCGGCTCACGCTATAAAAACAAGGCGAATAGAGTTTCCCCGAAAAATTAACAGGGGAACCATGTGTCAGATGCCCGCCATGCGAAAGGTTAAAACCAAGGATCTTATCTCCGGGTTTTAAAACCCCAAGCATCACCGAAGCATTTGCCTGAGCGCCACTGTGCGGCTGCACATTCACCCATTCCGCATTGTACAATGCTTTAACCCGATCAATAGCAAGCTGCTCTACCTTATCAACCACCTCGCAACCGCCATAATAACGTTTGCCCGGAAGTCCTTCAGCATATTTATTTGTAAGAACAGAGCCCATGGCACGCATTACCTGTTCACTCACAAAGTTTTCGGAAGCGATAAGTTCCAGTCCACGAAGCTGACGCTCCTTTTCTTCTTTGATGTATCCGAATATCAGACTTTCATTTTTCATAAGTGAAAATTTTGATTCCTCCGGTCATTCAGGGGATTAAACAAATGTACAAATAGAAATGAAATAGGAAAAATTCTATTATTGAGTGATGGTACTACAATTTGCTTCGCAGATCATCATACTTCCTCCTCTTTTCTCTTTCCTTGTCAAAACGTAAGGAATACGCGTTTTGAGAAACGGCATTTTTTATCTTATCGTCACCCCACAAATAGATAATATTAAAGTTCACACTGTCACGGATGCTGATGATGTTCTTATCCCGGTCCTCCAGATGATCCTGTCTTTCTAAAAGAGCCGAGTTGATCACAGAATATTTTTCAAACAGCACTTTCTTGATCGCCTTTCTTTCCGCATTACTTTCATCGCGAAAGGTATATCCGGCATAGAAGAATTCTTTCCCTAAAAAATGTACTTGCACAAGCACTTGATGATTATTAACTCTTTCCTTGTAAAAAAAGATCAGGGATGACAATCCGTGATTTTCGATCACAAAACGGGGCTTTCCCAGAATATCGGCAACTGTTTCAGGTATGCTTCCAAAAATCAGATCCCTGAATACAATTGAAAGATCATCTGGAATCTTGTTTTTCTCAGAGTTCCACATATCGCTGAATAAGGAAGGACTTTCAGGGAAAATACTTTTCTGGTAATATTCCCTTCGGTTAACCGAGTTGTAACTGCTGACGTATTGTTTGTATTTGACAGCCATGATAGCGAGGTTTCTCTAACCTTTAATGTTTTTGTAGAATTATTTTTTTTACGATTACTTTATCGTTCGTGGCAATCATCGAAAAATAAATGCCGGGAGAAAGTCCACCCGCCTCCAGTTTGACTTTACCCTTGCGGATCTGATATAGATTTTGAATGATCATCCTCTCTCCCAATGTACTAAAGAGCGTAATGCTGGCGCCTGCACTCCGCGGAAGATCAAACACAAGGAAAACCTCTCCCTTGTCGTAAACAACGCCAATCTCCGAGGAAATGCTGAACTGGGTAATTCCTGTTGTGTTCAGGGAATCAAACACCTTAATTTCAGCATACGAAGTATCGTAACAGGAACCGTTTGAGACAACGAGCATTACAGAATATGTTCCGCTCAAAGAATAGTAATGAATTGGATTTTTTGATGTGTCAACCGGAGGGGTATCTCCGAAATCCCATAGATACGAAGCTGCCCCGGAGGAAGTATCCGTGAATGAAACGCTGTTGTTAACCGAAAGATCAACTGTATCTGTACTTGCTGTAAATCCTGCGATGAGAACCTCCGGCTGTGAAATAAGGATCGTTTGTGTTTGCGAGCACCCGCCTGCCTCTGTAACGCTTACCCAATAATTTCCTGCGGAAAGATTGTTCAGGGCTGAGGTATTTGCACCATTAGACCATGAATAAATATAGGGAGCGCTTCCTCCTGATACGGTGGTGTATGCAGAGCCATTGTTCAGCCCGTTACAAGTTACGTCCGAATAATTCACGAGGGCTTGAAGTAAAGACAAAGATTTTATTTCAATAGTATCGGTAACAATTCCGCAAACACTTCCGGAAATTTCAACGGTGAAAACCCCGACAGGAAGATTAAATAAAGTATCAGCCTGAAAAGAATTATTAGTTGTTTTCATCCCATTTCCGCCCGCATCTTTCCAAACATAATTCCAGGGTCCGGTGCCGGTACCGGTTGCTATTGCCATCCCGCTGCTGTCATTGGCGCAATGGGTATTTATCGCTTGTTTTTCAAGGGGCGCGTAAATGTGTAACAGGAAACGTGGATCTGCGGTTGTATCTGAAATCGCGAATGAATAAGAAATATTCTGCCTCAGGTCGGTCATGTTTCCATTAAGAAGGTCTTCAAGGATGATGCAGGAACTCAACGGAAGCATGAGCGTGCTGTCTCTTCGGATGGAATAGGTTCCTGCGGAAGCAACTGTTATCCTGATGAGAAGTGTAACATCCGAATTCAATTCCTGCAAACTATTTATGGAGAAATCCAGCGAATCATTCAGCACAGAAGAAATATTGGTTGCACTCTTCATTTTCCACGCATCAAGGCTTGCATCGAAATTAGCGGTAGCGCCCTGCATAAAGCGGATGAATGTTTCATCATCATATCCGCCTCCACTTAGCGTGAGCAAAATGCTGTTCGGAGTTGTATTTGTATTTTGAGTAACCGGGAAATCCTTAAACGCCATCGGGTGGTGAGACCGGTTAGCGATCTGCCCTGCTTTTAGAAAAGGACCGTCTGGGTATGGATTTTCAGACGCTGTTTTTACCGCTTCCACCGCAGTTATTGCAGGAACACCCAGTCCATTCGCCTTCACCCAAAACGCCTGCGAGGAAGGAAGGAATTGCGAGCCGCCATTCACTCCTACTCCACCCACATAGCTCGCAAAGTTTCCGCTGTAGGAATTATAAATGTAAACCGCAGCATCCAGATTTGACTTTAGCCAGTTAGCATCGTCCCAGTCAATGGCGGATGGATAAGGATTTGCAATTATATTCCATCCGTCATTGCTGATGTCTCCGCTATTGGTATAAGTCAGAGAGGGCGATTGGATGAAAGTAGAGGGTGATCCTGTAACTTCAAATGTAGCGGGAGTAGGACCAAGATATACCCAATATCCTTTTCCGCTTACAATAGGATCTTTGACATCAGAGGCGGGAACATAGCCAAAAGCATTCAAATCGCCCGGCTGGGTTTCATCGTAAGTATAGATGGATGGCCATGTACAGGTGTTACCGCAGGTGGAGCAATCAGCAGGACCGCAATCAGCTCCTGTGAATCCGCTGGTGAAAAAATCATCATTCCAATCAGCAATGGTAGCTCCACTTACCGGAGAACAAAGGAACCTCCAGTCGGTGGGCCCTGTTCCTGTGTAGCGTTCCATAATAATATTGCCCGCAATATTTGCTCCTCCCGGAATGGCTGCAATACGCGCTGTGCGGTTTGCATCCGATTTAAGCGCGAAGTTGTATGCAGGCGGAACAGTAAAAACTCCCGCAGAAATGGTGAGCGCATTAATCAGGTTTTGATGCTGTGCAAGAAAAACTCCTGCCGCATTGTTTTGGGTGATGTTATAGAAATTGGTTATGGTTGTTCCGCCAATGGTTTGTGCTGCAATTCCTGAAAAAGTAACATTGCCGGCTCCATAAATGAATGTCCCGTTATTGGTCCAATTTCCATTCACCTCTATCCCGAAATCAGAGGGGGATACATCCAGCGTGGAATTGATGGCAAGGTTTCCATTTGTGATAATTGCGCTCCCCAGCGTTTTGGTACCGGAACCACTGACTACAAGATGATTAAATGTTTCTCCACCTGTTCTTGTTATACTTTGTGTTGTTCCATCAAGTGTAACTGTGTTTGTGCCGGCAGTAAATGTTCCCGTATTTAACCAGTTCCCTGCGAGTGTAATGTTAAAATTATTGGCTACCAAGGCGCTGTTTACGGTAAGGGTACCATTGATATCGGTGGTTCCAAGCAGTGTTTTATTGCCAACGCCTGCGAGCGTAAGGTGATGATAGGAACCATCGGCCGGCACTCTAATGTTCTGAACCGCTGAACGATTGTAATTCACCGTATTTCCGGATGCAGATGCGTTAAAAGTGGTAACGGAAAAATTTGCACTCGTTGATCCTATGTTCAAAACCACCGCACTTCCCTGTGTAAACGCGCCTGCACCGGTAAGCGCGGTAGAAATGGTAAGCGTTCCGTTGTTTGTATAGGAACCCGTAACCGAGATAGAAGGAATTGTTAATATTCCGGAAATAGTTTTGCCTGCACCGGCTAATGTGTAAACCCCTGTATTGGCAGTAAATATTCCGCTATTGGAAAGATTGCCATTTATTCTAAAGGCTTCTGCAACACTTGAACTCCAGGCTCCTGTTGATGAAACCGTAAGGTCGTTAAATGTATGGGTGCTTGTTAAACTTGTAATATTCAGGATGCCGTTTATGATAGTGTTTCCGGAAATACTTGTCGGGCCAGCCCCGATATTAAGGGTAGTTCCGGCATTCACGATAATATTTCCGCCAATGCTGACATTTGTCAATGAAGCCGTTCCGCCCACTACGGAATAATTTCCGTTCACAGAGTAGGTTCCATTTCCGTTCACTGTTCCGCCAAGTTCTTCTATTATCAGGTGGTGATAGGTGATATCAAGGGTACTCATATTGGCGGACACCAGATACCTGACCGTATTTCCGGACGCGGAAGCGGTAAGTATGTTTGCCGGAGTGAGGTCTCCCATTACCAGGGTGCTATTTGCGCCTTGTGTCAGTGTACCCGCACCGGCTAAATCGCTATTTACCTGAAGAGACCCGATATTCGTATAAGAGCCGCTGATGCTTACCGAATTAAAGATCAGATTATTGCTTCCTCCCAGTGTTTTTGCTGCCCCCGCCAAAGTATAAACGCCTGTATTTGCCAGGAAAGTAGCATTGTTAGTTAGATTTCCATTTATCCTAAATGCCTCAGCAACGGTGGCCGTCCAGGTTCCTCCGCTGGCAATGGTTACATCTGTAAATGTTTTTGTGCCATTCGTGTTATTGAAAGTAAGTGTGCCGGAAATGTTTGAGACTCCTGTTACATTGATAGTTGTCCTTCCTATTGTTGCAGTTGCCCCTGCAGGAACAGTCAGGGTTCCGGCTATATTAAAAATGCCGGTTGACGCTCCGGTGATTGAACCGCCATTGTTAATGGTTAGGTTTCCACCTGCATTAACCGTTCCGATGGCAGTCCAGTTCGCATTTCCATTAATGGTTAAACTGTTGCATGAACCGCTCACATTCATGCTGAGAATATGACCGGAAGCAATGGTTATGTTATCGCCAGCAGCAGGAATACCGGAAGGCGACCAGGTGCCTGCGGTTCCCCAAAATCCGGATACAAGAGAGACCCGATCTGTTGCAGAAACGCAACAGGGTTTTAGAATTAACGCAATGGACAATATCACAATCCAATTGTGCATAAATTTAATCAGAAAAATGTTTAACTCTTGCCCGCTATAATAAACTGATGCCCCAAATATACGCAAACTATGCAACTATGGCATTTATTTTCGACCAAATGCACAAAACTGTCGATGAACTCTCTAAACAGCACTTCGCAGAATTACGGAGTTAGTAACTTTGTTCGGACAGGTTGGAAACATAGCTCGGGAGGGGGCTTCACTTCCTGAACTCCCTGCTGATCTCCCTGTCAGAATCTCGCTTCTTCATAGTATCTCTCTTGTCATGTATCTTTTTGCCTTTGGCAATGGCAATGTCCAGTTTGGCAAAACCTCTTTTATTCAGGAACAAATGAAGGGGAATGATGGTAAGCCCTTTATTCTTTAAAGCATCAGCAATATCTTTCAACTCTTTTTTGTTAAGGAGCAACTTTCTATCACTTACAGGCACATGTCCATACTGCCCCGCATTTTTATATTCTGCAATATGCATACCTTTTAAAAATAGTTCTCCGTTATGGATAATACAATGAGCATCGTTGATTGTTGCTTTCCCTTCCCGTATAGACTTGATCTCCGAGCCTTTCAAGACCATACCTGCAGTGTATCTTTCAATAAAAGCATACTCGAAGGATGCCCTGCGGTTCCGTATGTCAATGGCTTGCATACGCAAAAATAGAAAGATGCTCCGACCCCAAAGGGAGAAATATGCAATCCTCTTTGGACAACTGAAAGTTGGTTCGAAGGACTCCTACGCAGGAGCGAAGCTCGTAACAAATTGCTTCCTTTCCCCGTAATATTGCCCGTAAATAAAAAAATACTCATATTACTATATGAGTGTCGATTAGTTACGAATTAATCAGTAGTCCTGCCTGGATTTGAACCAGGGACCTACGGTTTAGAAAACCGTTGCTCTATCCATCTGAGCTACAGGACCATTTCAAACTTATTTCTAAAAATTTCATTACAAGAAAAAGCTGACGCTTCTTTATAGTTCAACACTTCTTTTGTTGCAGGATTTATATTTTTCGCTTGAAGTGAAAACGCTTTGAATAGTTCATTGTGAGTAGTGATGATGTTTTCAATCCCTGAACTGTTTTTGGCTTCTTTGAGCGTTAAACTATTAATTAAAATGTTTTGGTTG
>SCSP01000320.1 GCA_004297845.1 Bacteroidota bacterium
GCTCTTCCGATCTGAAATCCGTCAAATAAAATAATTTCTCCGAGCGCCAGGAATGTATCGTCTGATCTGTTCTGAGAAATGGTAATTGTAGTTTTCTCCAACTCCGCATCCGCCATTTGCGAAGCAACTGTTCTTTTCCAGATCAGTTCGTATAATTTCCGTTCACGATCATCTTCTGCCTCAATGGTTTTATTATTCAAAAAAGTAGGACGAATGGCTTCGTGCGCCTCCTGAGCGTTAGCCGATTTGGTGGTGTATTGCCTTTTTTTCCAGTACCCTTCACCAAACAATCTTTGAATTTCATTTCTCGCAGCGTTGAGCGCAAATCCGGAAAGATTCACCGAATCGGTACGCATATACGTGATCTTTCCCGATTCGTACAAATGCTGAGCAACCCGCATGGTATTGGTAACGGAAAGACCAAGTTTACGGCTTGCTTCCTGCTGAAGCGTTGAGGTCGTGAATGGGGCAGCGGGCGTGCGCTTAGACGGTTTCTTCTCGATATTTTTTATGGAGAAAATCGCGCCATTTAATTTATTTAACAAATCTTGCGCTTCTTTCTCCGTTTGTAGCTTTTCGGAAAGATCTGCTTTCATCGAAGTTGTCTTACCGACCTCATCCTTCACGGTAAAAATACCCGATACCTTATAGTAGGACGTAACTTCAAAGGCGTTGATCTCCCTTTCCCGTTCCACCAGCAATCGCACGGAAACCGATTGCACTCTGCCGGCCGAAAGAGAAGGTTTTATCTTTTTCCACAGAATTGGCGATAATTCGTATCCAACAAGCCGGTCCAACACCCTGCGTGCTTGTTGTGCATCCACTAAATTCCTATCAATGGATCGCGGACTGGCAAAAGCTTCCTGTATCGCTGTTTTTGTTATCTCGTGATAAACAATGCGCCTTGTTTTCTTTTCGTTCAAGTCCAGCGCTTCCAGCAAATGCCAGGCGATGGCTTCTCCTTCCCGGTCCTCGTCCGTTGCGAGCCATACAATCTGTGATTCCCTGGCAAGTTTTTTTAATTCGCCAACAACCTGTTTCTTTTCCGGGGATATCTCGTAAACGGGTTCGAAATTCTTTGCAACATCCACGCCCATATTTTTCTTGGGCAAGTCACGGATGTGGCCTATGCTCGATTTAACAATATACTCCTCCCCTAAAAACTTTCCGATGGTCTTTGCTTTTGCGGGTGACTCAACAATTACCAGGTTTTTTGACATATATTTTAAAAAAATCCCTTTAATAACAACCAATTTCTCAAACTGCAAGATGCATGAAAATGAAATTTGGTTGCAAAGGAAAACAAAATTTTTGTACGAAAAATATATTGTCTTTTTTTAAAATCATTTTCTCCTATGAAAAATGGGCTTGAAAATAATTTTTAAAACTGTTCTTTATGAAATAATTTCTTGTCACCCTGATCCTGCCGAAAGGTTCACGAATGCTTCGACAAGCTCAGCATGACAGCCACCTTAGACTTTTGAGATCGTTCTTATTTTCTAACGAGTTTTGCAACGCTTTCCACATGTGCGGTGTGCGGAAACATATCAATCGGCTGAACTTTTTCAGTAAAATATCTTTCATTCATCAAAGCAATATCCCTTGCCTGGGTGGCAGGATTGCAGCTTACGTAGATTATTTTCTCCGGGTTTATCTCTAGAATTTTTCTTACCACATCCTCCTGCATTCCTGCTCTGGGAGGATCGGTGATGATTACATCCGGTTTTCCATGATCTGCAATAAATCCGTTACTGAGCACCTCTTTTATATCTCCGGAAAAAAACGATGTATTGCTGATATTATTTATCTGAGAATTTACTTTTGCGTCCTCAATCGCCACAGGGATATATTCAATGCCAATTACTTCTTTTGCCCTTCCAGCCACAAAATTGGCAATGGTGCCTGTTCCGGTGTACAAATCGTAAACAATTTCATCCCCTTTCAACTCTGCAAAATCGCTGGTCGCCTTGTACAACTCATATGCCTGCAATGAATTAGTTTGAAAAAAAGACTTTGGACTGATACGGAACTTTAACCCTTCCATAGTTTCATAGATACTATCTGCTCCGCTGAATGTTTTTACTTCCTGGTCGAAAATACTGTCATTCTTTTTTGAATTTATCACGTACTGCAAAGAAGTTATCTGCGGGAATTTTTCGGCAATATGTTTCAGCAACGATTCTCTGGCAGGCTTATCTTCATAAAAAAATACCACCACCGCCATCCATTGCCCCGTGGAAGTGCTACGGATGATGAGGTTGCGCAAAAAACCGTTCTGCCTGCGGATGTCAAAAAATGTGAGATTGTTTTCGATCGAAAATTTTCGAACCTCCATGCGTATTGCATTGGAAGGGTCTTCCTGCAAATGACACTCTTCAATATCCAGTACCTTGTCAAATAATTTCGGGATATGAAATCCCAGCCCGTACGCGGCACTGCCCATATCCTCTCCGATGTTCAATGTTTTGAAATCTTCATTGGTCAGCCAGCGCTTATTTGAAAATGTGAACTCCAATTTGTTACGGTAGTGAAAATATTTTTTAGATGGTATGATCGGCATGAGCTCACCCTTAGTCCCTTTCTCCAGAGAAAGGGGAATATTTCCAATTCGGGTGAGTGCATCCCATACGTATTTCTGCTTAAACTCCAGTTGCGCCTCATACTTCATGTTCTGCCACTTACAGCCTCCGCAGGTGCCGAAGTGCTTGCAGACAGGCTCGGTTCTTTTATCGGAAAATTTTTTATAGGCAAGCACCTTCCCTTCCCGCAGGTTGCTTTTCTTTTTGGTGATCTGGATATCCACCACATCTCCCGGAATGGCAAAATCGATAAAACACACAATGCTCTTATCACCCCCGGGGACACGGCCAATGCCTTTCCCCTCCGTGCTGATGTCGGTAATTTCAATGTTTTCAAACACATGGGCAGGACTGTTTGGCTTTCTCATACTTAGCTAAATTACCTATATTTGTTTCACACTTTAAGGTATGCACAGTCTCAACAGAAAAAAACTTGCTTATACAGCCTTTTGCCTGCTACTGCTGCTTGCATCTGTCTTTTTATTCCGTACAGGAAATGCATCTTCCGAAGCGGCATCGCCCGTAAACAGACCCATCGCCCCTAAACCCGACTCCCTTGTTTCTATCACCCTCTCCGCGGTGGGAGACCTGATGTGCCACATGCCCCAGGTAAATAATTCACTGGTATCGGAAAATGTCTACGATTTCGATCCGAGCTTTTCCGAAATAAAAAATTACCTGTCCGCTGCCGATCTTACTATCGGAAATCTGGAAACTACCTGTGCCGGCCGTGAAAAAGGTTATTCCGGATATCCACAGTTCAACTCTCCCGATGAATATGTTACTGCCATCAAAAATGCCGGGTTTGATTTTCTGGTCACTTCGAATAATCACTCCATGGACACAGAAGAAAAAGGATTGCTCCGGACCCTTGAAGTGGTGCGTAAAAATAATCTGAGAAGCACAGGAACTTTCCTGAGCCAGGCCGACCGCGATTCTTTCCGCATCCTGGACATGAAAGGGATCAAGACCGGATTTCTGAATTACACCTACGGCACCAACGGACTTCTGCCGTCCGAAGATCATAAATACATGCTGAACGTGATCGATACAGTTCTTCTTCAAAAAGACATTACCTCCATCCGCAAAAAAGGAGCGGAGATCGTGATCGTGCTCTTTCACTTCGGATCAGAATACATCAGCGACCCCACCGATGCACAGAAACTGGCGGCAAGAAAAAGCATTCAGTACGGAGCCGATATCATTCTCGGAGCCCATACTCACGTAATAGGGCCTGTGGAATTTTTCAAAACAACCGCTTCCAAACTTGATTCCGGCCTGGTGGCATGGTCGCTGGGTAATTTTATTTCGAACCAGGGCAAACGCTATTCGGATGCAGGGGTTATTTTTAATATTCAGCTGACCAAAAATATCCATACGGGTGCTGTCCGGATATCCTCCGCTGATTTTATTCCCACCTGGGTATACCGGGGAACAAACCCTCTAAAAAAATCGCACATTGTTTTCCCTGCTGAAAAATGCCGTCTGGATACAGTTGCTTCTTTCATTGACTCAACCTCAAAACAAAAAATGAAAGAGGCATTTGAAGATACCAAAGCGGTGATGACAAAATATTCTTCAAAAGTTCAGCTAAAAAGCATTATGACCGAAAAATAAGCGAGCTTGAGTGACTCCAACTGCTGTCCGCGCTAATTTCATAACTTTGCCTCTCAAATACTGAATAATGAATGTAATGTCTCCAGAAACAAAAAAATCGGAAAAGTTATTTGAGCTCGAAGACCGCTACGGAGCCCATAACTACCATCCGATCCCTGTGACTATCGATCGGGGCGAAGGTGTTTTTGTATGGGATGTGGAAGGAAAAAAATATTTTGACTTTTTATCGGCTTACTCGGCCGTGAACCAGGGGCATTGCCATCCCAAGATCATCAGCGCTCTTATCGAACAGGCTAAAAAACTTACGCTTACTTCCCGCGCTTTTTATAATTCTTCATTGGGCGAATACGAAAAATTCATCACACAATACTTCGGCTACGACAAAGTGTTGCCCATGAACACCGGTGCCGAAGGAGTGGAGACCGCGCTGAAGCTTTGCCGCAAATGGGCCTACCAGAAAAAGGGCATTGCTGCCAACGAAGCAAAGATCATTGTGTGCGAAGGAAATTTTCACGGGCGCACTATTTCCATCATCTCCGCCTCTACCGATCCTGATTCGAAAAACGAGTTTGGCCCCTATACTCCCGGGTTCATGGTCATTCCTTATAATGATGTGGCTGCTCTTGAAAATGCCCTGAAAGACCGTACAGTAGCCGGCCTTTTGATCGAACCCGTGCAGGGAGAGCGCGGTGTGGTGATCCCGGACGAAGGATACCTGGCGAAGGCATTTGACCTTTGCAAAAAAGCGAACGTGCTGTTTATCGCGGATGAAATTCAAACCGGACTGGGCCGTACCGGAAAACGCCTTTGCTGCGATCATGAAAAAGTACACCCCGATATTTTAATTTTAGGAAAAGCACTTTCCGGAGGCACGCTGCCCGTATCGGCCATCCTGGCCAATGACGAGATCATGCTTTGCATCAAACCGGGCGAGCACGGCTCCACCTACGGAGGGAACTCGCTGGCCTGCAAAGTGGCCATTGCCAGCATCAACGCCCTGGAAGAAGAAGGAATGTACGACAACTCCTTACGGCTTGGAAAAATATTACTTGCCGAACTGAAAAAAATTCAGCAGGAAAGATCCGATATCATTCTCACTGTACGCGCAAAAGGATTATTTGCCGCCATCGTTATAAAAGAGCGCAGCGGAAGATCTGCCTGGGAACTCTGTCTTGCATTAAAAGAGAACGGACTTTTAGCCAAACCTACACACGGGGATATCATCCGCCTGGCACCACCCCTCATCATCACGGAAAAGCAGTTGATGGAATGTGTGGATATCCTCAGGAAGACGATTCTTGCCTTCTGAAGGGCACCTCTAATAACATTTTTCGGGCTTGTGCAGGATAAGTTTCACCTAATAGAATATTGAGTGCCTTGAAAACATTTGTTTTTTCCTGTGCTGTTCGGTCCAATTAAAGCGCAAAGATTTTTCGGAAGTATTTCTAATTCCGAAAATGATTTATAGTTTGATATATAAATTCGTTTAATCATAATTTTTCTTGATAAATTTTAAAACAGCGAAAGCTGTTCGGGCTTATCGGGGGAATTCCTTTCTTTTTCCTGAGGTTGCTCCGCTTCTTCTTCAATAACAGCGGAACGTGTTTCATTTAATATTTCCTGACACTGTTCCGATTTTTCTTCCTGAGCTTCCATTTCGGCAATGGCAAGGTCAATTTCGCTGGGGACATCGGCAATATTATTTTCGGCTTTATAGATGCGCGCCTGAATTACCTGACTGCGCCATATTTCCAGCAGTTCAATTGAAGAGGTTAATTTCTTTTTTACTGCAATTTCTGATTGCAGATGAATAGTATCAAGTTTTTCCGCCAAAGCGCTATCAGACATGGTGGCGAGGTGAGCAATATTTGCTTCCTCGTTTTCGAGGGCTTCGCGTTTTTGAATTTCTTTACTCATTGCTTTTTTCCCTCAATTATTTTTATTTCCTCTTTCGTTAAATTATACAACTCATAAACCAATTCATTTATTTTTTCTTCGCTGTGGGCAATTTTCTGTTTTAGTTGCTCGGTATCACTTTGTAGTTTAGTTACTTTCAATTCTTCATTTAGTTTCATAAGCAGTTTCACATTATTGATAATAAATTCTTTTGCCTTAAAATGTCTTTCCTGTGGGACTATGATAGGTAATTTTTCAACTTCAAAGACCCTTAATTCTATATAGCCCCCACGCATTCCAGTTGCCGAATATTTTGTTCTTGCATAAAAACTCATTAATGAGGAATTTAATATCCCAAGAAGGTATTGAAATTCAATATCAGCAAGAATTGGTTTTATAACATAAACTGTATTTATAGGATTAATCTCTCCTCTCGAATCAAGGGCACATTCTAAATTATAGCAAATTTTTTTCATTAGTATTTTTGAGGAAAAGTCATTTTCATAGGCATTTTCCTTTCTGTAGAATGTTTTATTGCTTATCCTATATCGTTCAATTTCTCTATTTGTTAATGATTTTATTCCAGTTGCCTTTTCAGTTATATCTTTTGATGTACCTCTTCCTCTATAAACAGAAAGTGCGTTCATACTACTGTTTTTTTCTATTTTCTCAATAATGTAGTAAGTGTCTTGGGAGTGTGTAAAGGAAAAAGTTTGTTCATTTCCCTTCAGTAATTGATTCTGATCAACTTCTTTTGAGAACAATATCATCCTGTTTACATCTTCATATAGCTGTGTTTTATTTTTTGATTGATACCCTTTGTTAAGAACAAAAATAAAAGGATATGTAGACGCATCTCCAAAAACTTTTGTTGCTGAACAATCCACTATTTTCTCAATTATCGTTTTGTTGAAAATAATATCTCGTAAGTTTTTCCCGTAGTTTGTTACACAAAATTTGTTTGAAGTGATGAATCCTAAAACACCATTTAAATTTAACAGTCCGATGCTTTTTTCATAGAATAATTGGTATAAATCGAACTGCCCCTGAGCAGAATAATATTTTTTAATAAAATATTTTTTAGAATAATCATCTAATTCATGAATTCTAACATACGGTGGATTCCCAATAATAACGTCAAAACCTCCTGAATGTCCATATTCTACAATTGGTTCTTGAACTGTCCCTGAAAGTTTATCTAATAATTCGTTCGAAGCTATATCTTGTTGTTTTACTTTAGCATAATGTTCTTTTAATTCTCTTTTGGTTGTATCATCAAGAGATAATCTCTTTCTAAACACTTCCGGAAATGCTTGCTTCCAATTAAATGGTTTGATTTTTTTCTCAAACCCCAAATCCATTTCGCTGTTATAAATATCCGTATCAATTAAACTATTTCCAGCTTTAATGTTGTTATCAAGATCGGGCAAAACCCTCTCATGAAACATACTCATCTGCTGTTTAATGCTGGCTTCGGTTTCGCCTTCCATACATTTGAGGAGCAAACCGAGTTTTGTTACTTCAACAGCATTAGCGTCAATATCAACTCCAAAAATATTGCTGAGAAGTATGCTCTTTTTTTCGTGGGTAGTTAATGTGCCCTGCGGAGTGAAGGGATTATCTTTTCCTTTTTTAGTTGCGTAACCTTTATTGTGATACCAATTAATGTGATAATTCAATAAATATTCATACGCACCCAAAAGAAAAGAACCGCTTCCGCAGGCGGGATCAACAATTTTTATTTTCTCTATTTCTTTCGGAGATTTTCCGTCAACGAGTTTTCCGACTGTGTTTTTTACAATGTATTCAACTATGTACTGTGGCGTATAAAACACACCGCCCGCCTTACGCACTTCGGGCTTTTCTTTAATGGATACTCCGCTTGGCGTTCGGTGAATTACTTTTCCGAGGAACTGCTCGTATGCGTTTCCGAGAATTTCAACAGGCATTACGGAAAATTCGAAATTGCATTTATCGTAATATAATTCCTCAATAATTTTTTTGATAACCTTGTTGTCAACTTTAAGGTGTGGCGTGATTACATCTTTCTTGAAATCAAAAAGCCCTGAATTGTATTTGTCATCGGCAAGTTTGAAAAGATGAAATAGATTTTGATAGGCGTTTCCTTTTGAAATTTCTTTTTGCAAAGTGCCATAAGGTTCTACTGCGCGGTCTTCGGAGAAGCGCAGGAAAATGAGCCGGTCAATGGTTTGCTGAACGGAATAATTTATTTCTTCGTCATTGAGTTTTCGGTTGTTCAGCGCAATGCTTACTGCAAGATACCTGCGCCATGTATCCAAACTTTTAACGAAGCGTTTGTCGAGTGCGTCTGTTCCTCTTTTGCTCGCAGTGCTTTGCACGAATTTGTCGAACTTGCCATGCGTAACTGCTTCGTGCGAAAAGGTATCGTAAATAAAATCAAACTCTTCGAGATATTTTTCAAATGGAATGTGCTTTAATCTTGCAACGCTTGCGCTGTCGTGAAGATTAGGAACGCGGGAACAATCGTAAACAATAAAATCCTCGAAGTTTGTGAGAATGGAAACATACGCCAGCGCGCTGCTTCCGTAACGCCTCAACTGATAGGCGGATTCTTTATTTGCCTTGAGCGAAACGGAGGGCTTTTTCGCTTCCACATAAAATAATCTTTTCTTTGCGCTTCCCGAAAGCCGAAATCCGTAGTCAGGAGCTTTTGCTTTTCCTTTAACTACAACTTTATCTTCATAAATTACTTCTCGGTATGCCTCGCTGTCTCCCTTTTCGTTGTCAATGTCCCATCCCAATGCCTTGAAAAACGGGTTGATGAAATCCTGCCTTGTCTTTGCTTCGTTGTAATCGGGTAAATGATAATCGTTCCGATGCTCTCGGAAGCGTTCAACTAATTTTTCTATGGTGGCTTTCGCCTGGTCTCGGGTCATTATCGGTGAAAAATCTGACTAAAATACTACTTTAAAAGGGAATATCTTGTTTGTGTTGAAAAGTCATTTTTCATAGGGGAGGGATGGGATTATTAACGGAGTGAGAAGCTGTCTGTGGTGCATTTTCCCTTTTTGGTTTCTTGCTGTTTTTTTTTGCTGTCAGTTATCTGCGGAAACTGTCCAGGAAGCGGAAAGATTTTTAGAGATGCCTGAAGTGGTTATTACCTATATCATTCCTCTGCGGTTCTCTGCGTATCAATAACAAACACCCAGTTCTCCGTACTTTTTGCAAAAAGTCTTACCCACTCGGTTTTTCCGATCAAACGCGAAAGCTGCTTATATAGCTTTCCACCCGCATTGCGCGTTTTCTCATCATGGGCAATAAAATTGTAAAACAGTATTCCGTCATTTGACAAAAGCTTACTCAATGCGGAAACAAATTTTTCATCCTGAAATTTTTCAGGCGACAGCATATCCACAAAAATATCCACTACGATCAGATTATATTCTCCTTGTGCTTTCAGCACAAAATCGTAGGCATCTGAGCAATGCAGCTTAAGGTTTTTGTAATTATCAACTGAGAAATATTTCTTTGCCAGTTCGATAACCGCTTCGTCCTTCTCAACACCTGTAATGGCAACCTCTTTTCTGTACTCATGCTGCAAAATACTCGCTACGCTTCCGCTCCCAAAACCAAGAATCAGAACATTATTGACATTTCTCTCTTTGATATTGAATTGACGGAACGCTTTCTGAAAAACAGTGTGGAGTCCGCCAAAAGAATAATTCACATTAGCGGAATCTAACACGTACTTTCCATTCGCATAATGAACTTCCAGCTTGCCGCTCACCTCACTTTTTCTTTCTTCTGTTTTTTTCGGAAAAAGGAAACTGCTGAGAAACTTGAAAGAGTTTATCACCCGGAAGAATGTTTTAAGGAAGCCTCCTTGTTTTTCTTTGCTTCCCGTATACTCGCATTCAGGTCAAAACCTGCGAGCACAACTAAGGAATTAAAATATATCCAGAGCAGCACCACAATAAGCGTTCCGATAGACCCGTAAAGTTTATTGTAGGCGCCAAAATTATTTACGTAATAGGCAAATCCAACAGACATTACAATAGATAAGATCGTGGCAAGCACAGAACCTGCAGAAGCAAATTTCCAGCCGGATTTACGCGAGGGTCCTAAATAAAATGTAAAGGAGATGAGTGAATAAAACAGCCCAAAGAGCGCAATCCATTGTCCACCATGAATAAGATAATAAGAAACCTTGTCCTCGTGAAATATCCGGTTCAGCGCATATTCGCAGAAAATAACCAGGACGATTGCTGCCATTAGAAGCAGGGTGGCGATTATGACCAACAGAATAGACACCATCCTTTGCTGAAATCCGCTCCGCGTTTCAAAATCATGATACGTATTGTTGAAAGCGGTGATCAGGGCATCAAACCCGTTGGTGGAAAAATACATGGCAGATAGAAATCCGATTGATAAAAGACCTCCACGCTGGTTCGTAACTATATCCAGAATTGTTTCCTCCGTTGCCTGATAGGCATCATACGGCATAAAACTTTTAAGCAAACCCATTAGCTGCTCCTGAAAATTCTCAATAGGTATATATGGAATAAGCGTGAACAGAAATATAATTGTGGGGAAAAGAGCCAGAAAAAAACTGAATGAAACCGCAGAAGCCCGCATGGACAAGGAACCTTTCGTGATCGCCTGCCAGAAAAAACGGGCTACATCGTAAATCGGAATTTTTTCAAAACCCGGAAAGCTGATTCTTTTGGAATGTTTGAGAATAAATACGACAAACTGAATACTGAGCAGCCGTTGAATGATCCTGATCCACATGTGTTATTTGCCTTTGCCTTTCAGGGTGGCATCCTCCACCCATTGCTTGCCCCAGTCATCCATCTCCTCTTTGGTCCAAAGCTCCGGATAAAAAATACGTTTTTGAAAACGCGGAGGAAGGTATTTCTGCCAGTTGGTTCCTCCGGTTGCAGCCACCTGCGTATCATCCTGCTGCAGGTAACGCGCAGCGGATTTGTAATGCACTAAAGGCCAGTTCACGTTTACGTTCACATCCATCTGGCGAAATGCATTGATCAGCTCTTTATTCTTCTGATCGGCAGCAGCAAGCGAGGTGTATTTGGCCCAAAGATTTTTGATCTTCTGGTCGTTGGCAAGCTGTATGAATTGTTTTGAATATTTTTTTTCAAATTGCTTGAGCGTAAGTGTTTTCTTTCCCGTTGCAAGCTCGGTAGCGCCCTGCTTCCAGTAAATATGTTCGTACATCTCTTCAACCGAAGCCTCTTTCCCTTTGAATTGGTCCCGCACATCTTTGTCCACCAGCCGGATGAAATCCGTTGAGCATATCTCGATCATCCGGTACTGTGCGCTCTGGAATCCGCTGGCTGGCAGGAGCGCCATGCGGTAGCTGAGGAACTGCTTTTGCTCCATGCCCTCTATCATAATATCGAAGGATTTGGTGAGCGCTTCAAAATACCGGTTGATACGCGTAACACGCTCGGTGAAAAATTTTATGTCTATTTTTTCATTCCAGCCCAAGTCCTCACCGTTCGGCATCACTTTTTTTCCGTTGTTGGCAATCTGTTCCAACTCGTGGAGAGAAAGTTTGAAATATAATTCCGTGATCTGGTGGTAGATGATGAAAATAAGTTCATCGGGAAAATCCGTTTTGGGGTTCTGAAGCGTGAGCAGCTTATCAACGTGCGTGTAATCCCAATAGGTGAGATAATTAGCGATGAGTAATCCATCCAGATAATTAGGAAGGCTCTGCCCCATCTGCTGGTACTTTTCGTCTAATTTTTTCAAACGGTCAATAATATCCGGAGTGAATTCCATAAAAGTTAAATTAAGAGAAACGAATTTAGGAAATATTAGTGATGCCAAGGTTTGTCATTTTCGTAATTTCGCCACAGCCTAATTTTTCATGGTGAAAAAACATTCACAAATCAAAAACAAAGAACAGCAAAAGTTTGTTGTTAGTAAACGGCTTTCTATTTTCAATTATCAGTTTCCACTGATAATTTTCATTTTTGCTCTACTCCTCTACTCCAACACCTTGCATCACGGCTATGTGATGGACGATGGTGTGGTCATTACGAATAACCAATTTGTGATGGAAGGGGTCAGCGGCATTCCGAAAATTCTGAGTACGGAGATGTGGCATTTTCAAAATATCAACTTAGGGTATTACCGTCCGCTCGCTCAGATCACGTTTGCCATTGAAAACGAATTCTTCCCGGGGAACCCGCAGGTAAGCCATCTGGACAATATTCTTCTTTATGGGCTTACGGGATTTTTTCTCTGCATCCTTCTCATGAATCTTTTTAAAAATTCTCACCCGATGCTTTCTTTCATCGCCACACTTCTTTTTATCGCTCATCCCGTTCACACCGAAGTAGTCGCTAACATTAAAAGCCGTGATGAGATGCTGGCGTTCCTGAATCTCGTCATCGCACTCCTTTTTTTTCTTCGCGCATACAAAAATGGAAAACTTGATCTCAGGTTTTTACTGTTTTCGTGTTTATTCTTTTACCTCGCGCTTCTTTCCAAAGAAACTTCGATGACAGGCTTCCTCCTTGCTCCGCTCATCTTATATTTCAGCGGCAAGGAATCTATTAAAAAAAACCTGCTTCGCGCTGTTCCATTTTTGGGTGTGATACTCCTTTTTCAGATCCAGAAATATGTCATGATTGGAACTTTTTCACGTGTTGTCTCGGAAGACATCCTGAACTTTCCATACGCTGCAGCAAACGCGCAGTTTCCTTCTGCCTTTCTCATTTTCCTCTGGTGCATCAAGCTCATTCTTCTTCCTCATCCGCTATCGTATGATTACGCATACAATCAAATTCCTGCCGCACAGTTCTCTTCTCCGGCAGTTTGGTTCGGCATCATGCTATTCATTGCGTTTTTGGTTTTCAGTTTTATTGGGCTGAAAAAGAAATCTCCCGCTGTTTTCGGAGTATCCTTTTTGTGCATTACGCTCATTCCCGCGCTGGCATTCGTATTTTTGCGCGGAGGAATTTTTGCCGAAAGAATTTTGTATGCTCCTGCACTGGGATTCAGCATGGTGCTCGCGTTTTTATTTTTGAAAATCACCAAAGCGGAAGCAGGTTTTAAGTCTTTGGTTCTAAGCCCTAAGTCTATACCCTTGCATATAATTCTCGTCCTGTTCTCCATAAAAACTTATTCCCGCAACAAAGACTGGAAAGACAATCTCACGCTTTTTGCGAAAGGAGCTGAAACCTGCCCGGACAGTTACCATACCAATGTAACCTACGCATGGGAAAGTGTTCTCGCAGGAGAAGCCGAACAAAATCCGGAAAAAAAGAAAGAATACATGACAAATGCGATCACCTATTATCAGAAGGGACTTGCCATTTACGATAAAGTAGCCGCTGACTGGTATAATTTGGGCGTTTCATACAGCCATCTCGGCAAGATAGATGAAACGGTGAAAGCATACGAACATACCATTGCACTTAACCCGAAACATCTGAATTCCTGCTACAATCTTGCCAGTATTTATCTCGGAAAAAAAGATTCTCCGAACTCATTAAAATATTTTCTGATGGCTTATCAAAGCGATTCTGCTTTTATGGACGTATCCTTTAAGATAGGTCTGAACTACCAGATAATGGGCAATCCGAAAAGCGCCATTCCGTACTATGAAAGTTATTTCCGGAAAAATCCTAATGATAGAAATGTAATTACCAATCTTTTAATCGCGTACAAAGCTCTTAACAACACGGAGAAAATTAACTACTTCATGAGCCTGCCGGTAAAATGAAGGGAGACTGATCCCTAATCATTCATTGAGTGCCTGGTGGGAGCCTTGTTGTAAGTAACTTTTTTACTCACCATCCATTTGGGCGCTGGCAATATATATCCAATGGTAACACCCCAGGTAAATATCATGGGGAAAGTTTCTCCAAAATAGGTATGGCTGTACCGGGAGATATTGAAATAATCGAAAGCCTTATAGGCAGGGTCCAGATTGCTGGTTTCGTTTTCAAATGAATAACCAACACCCAGGTACCAGGCAAGAGTCATCGCGTTTCCAAAAATATATTGCCTGCCGTACTGGAGATCAATAGTCACAGATTGGTACTTCTTCTTATAAAGGATATGGCCCGTTATCCCGCTGGGAGACCAATAATTTGTTGTATCGATCTTGTTGGTTGTAGAAAATGCATTCAGGATAACTTCCACTTTTATAAATCTTCCTTTCAGCGGATGAGCATACCTGTCTTTTGTATCCTCTGTTACAACATCGGAGGAACTGCCCAATAAAAATTTAGGACCGCCCCGCAAAAAAATGCCCTTGGGAACACGGTTGGGGTTAGACGATACTCCCGGACCAATGATGCCAAGCGCCATATCCCAATTAAACCCTGGCTTGTTCATCCATTCGTAACCAAAGTCAATGTGGTGATTGAGGGGCGAGAAAAAATAAAATTTTACCGTGCTTGTCCGATCAAGGATGCTGTTGTTGCTCACAGAATACGGGTCCGGTTTGTGCTCGTAGACCACCTGTCCGTCAATTTTTACGCTTTCTATATCTTGCTTCCTTAACGACATAAGGGGCCCGTCAGGGCTGGTATACAATTTATACTTCACTTCGCTGGCTCCCATTTCGCTGATCTTCGCCTTGATCACGCTCCCGTCCTTTTTAACGATGATGTCTTCAGACAGCCCCGTCTTTACATCAATCACTGTTTGTCCATCCACTTTCATTGTCTTAATATCCGATCTCAGCATGCTGATCATTGGCCCGTCCGGATCCGTGAAGAGTTTAAATTTAATTTCCTCCGTTCCTATTTCAATCACTTTTACTTTAAGCTGATCACCGGATTTTTTTACAATGAGGTCCTCGTTCTGTGAAGCAGGGTCCATTTTCACATTAATGATCTTCTGGCCGCCAACCGATGCTATTTTTATATCCTCTCTCTTCATGGTAATGACAGGGCCGTCCTGCTGGCCGAAAATTTTAAACTTCACCTCATCGGTTCCTATCTCCGTGATCTTTGCCACAATATTAACCGTCTCATAATAGTATAGACATAATTAAAATTATTTGTATTTTTGCGTTCATGAAAAAACATGACGCACGTAAACTTGATCATAAGACATTAACGGAATTAAGGAAGCGAGC
>SCSP01000321.1 GCA_004297845.1 Bacteroidota bacterium
AAAACGGTATGCTTCCCCATACCATTCGTCAAATTGAAGAAATGGATTTTTCTCAATCGTTGCCTCGCTTAATACAGGTTTTTTGAATCGGTTGTCCATTCTTGATTACTTGTGGAATGTTTCTTGAGAGGCAAATGTATTACTTTATACTTTCGCTAATCATCGGATAAAATGAAAAAGGGATACGGCATAAGGGGATATGGTATAAGGGTAACAAACAGGCTGTTATTTATGCCCCTATACCTCTATACCTTTATACCTCTCTTCGCCCAGCCCTCTGTTTTTAAAGCCGATCCGGATGCCGCAAAACTCTTTTTCAATAACCATAATTATTTCTCAGCCATCAAGGTATATCAGCTTTTGCTGAAAAAGGAGCCTGATAATGTTGAGTATAATCAAATGATCGCAAAGTGCTATATGCTCTCCAATTCCATCAAGGCCAAAGCAATTCCTCACCTGGAATTTTTGATCAGGCAGGAAAAATTCCCTGACGACACATGGCTGGACTTGGGAAGGGCATATCATTTTTCCAACCGTTTTGAGGAGGCAATTAAATATTACAACAAGTATAAAGAGAAGGTGGCAAGCGATAAAAAAGCGCTGGCAATTGCAAACAGATATATCGAACAGGCGCACAACGGCAAAGAATTCTTCAAGCATCCGCTGAACGTAACCTTTGAGAACCCGGGAAAGAGCATCAACTGTGAGTTCCCTGATTTTTATCCCATCGTCTTGCCCGATGAATCTATGCTGTACTATACCACCCGCAGAAAAAGCCCCACCGCCCAGCAGGCAGAATTTGACGGACTGTTCCCCTCGGATATTTTTTCTTCGGCAATAAAAAACGGGAAACCGGAAAAATCGCAAACGGTGGGACCCATGATCAATACCAATCTGGATGAGCAAGTAGTGGATGTATCGGACGATGGCACTATCCTGCTTTTTTATATCGACCGCATTGAAGTGTTTGGGGATATATGGATCGCAAGGCGACTGAACAATAAAATGGCCTGGCTAAAATCCGAACCGCTTCCGGATAACATCAACTCCGGACTGGAAACATCTGCTTCCATATTTAAAGACCCTGCCACCGAAAACGAATCAATTTTATTTTCCAGCAGCAGGCCGGGCACTGGAGAGAACCCCAACTTCGGAGAGACGGATATCTATATTACCAGGAAATTACCAAATGGCGGCTGGAGTGAACCTGAAAATCTGGGCGCTAATATCAATACAAAGTTCAAAGAGGAGTTTCCTCAGTTTTCAGAAGATGGGAAAACGCTTTATTTTGCTTCCGAAGGCCATTCCAGCATGGGAGGCTTTGATCTTTTCAAGTCCGTTTGGGATGAAACCGATCAGCAATGGTCATCGCCAAAAAACTTAGGATATCCGATCAATACAGCTGGAGATGATATTAATATTAGTTTCACTACAGGAGGAAGAATTGCATACACCTCCGCTTTGCGAGAGGGAGGGCAGGGCGATCTGGATATATACAAGCTCATACTTCAGGACATTGAGCCCAAAGAGTCCATTTACAAAGGGTATGTTTCAAGCGCTGATACATTAAATAAAATAAGACATGCGAAAATTGAGATATATAATAAAATAAATAATGAGTTATATGGCGTTTATATTCCTGATCCGAACAATTGTTACTTTGTAATGGCGCTGCCTCCGGGTAAATGGACCATGAATGTTACCGCAGATGGTTTTAACACATACAATGAAGAAATCACGATATTTGAAGAAGTATTAAAGTTTAGCCCAGAAACGACTAAAAATATTAAACTGATTAAAAAATAATTGTGAAAAAAGAACGGGTATTAATTACAGGAGCCGCAGGGTTTTTAGGATCTCATCTCTGCGACCGGTTCATTAAAGAAGGTTTCAGCGTTATCGGGATGGATAACCTCATTACCGGTGATTTGAAGAACATCGCTCACCTGCTCCCCTCTCCTCAAGGAGAGGGGCAGGGGGTGAGGTCTTTCCAATTTATCAATCACGATGTTGCCAAACATATTTCCCTTGATGGAGATATAAAATACATTCTGCATTTCGCTTCACCGGCTTCACCAGTAGATTACTTAAAAATACCTATTCAGACTTTGAAGGTGAGTTCTCTCGGAACACACAACCTGCTTGGGTTAGCAAAAACAAAAAAGGCCCGCATACTTGTAGCTTCCACTTCCGAAGTGTATGGAGATCCACTGGTACACCCGCAAACTGAAGAATACTGGGGCAATGTTAATCCTGTTGGTCCGCGGGGAGTTTATGACGAGGCGAAACGCTTTATGGAAGCTATGACCATGGCTTATCACACCTATCACGGATTGGAAACCCGCATCATTCGCATTTTTAACACCTACGGCCCCAGAATGAGATTGAACGATGGCAGGGTGCTTCCTGCATTTATAGGTCAGGCGCTGCGTGGAGAAAATCTGACCATGTTTGGCGATGGCTCTCAAACCCGTTCCTTTTGTTATGTGGATGATCTGGTGGAAGGCATTTACAGATTGCTGATGAGCGATTATGTTCAGCCCATGAACATCGGAAACCCTTCCGAGATCACCATTAAGGAATTTGGCGAGGAGATCATTAAATTGACTGGTACCAAACAGAAATTAATTTCCTTTCCGCTTCCGCAGGACGACCCTAAACAGCGTCAGCCCGACATTACAAAAGCCCGCAATATCCTTGGATGGGAACCTATGATTTCCCGTTCAGAAGGCTTGAAGATCACCTACGCTTATTTCAAGTCCCTCAGCAAAGAGGAGCTTACCAAAGTGGAGCATAAGAGTTTTGGCGGCTATAAGAAATAAGTTCGCAGATTTCTTATCTTTGCCGCTCATAAATAGTAATGGAAAAAGAATATTTCGCGCATCCTACTGCCGTCATTGATGAGGGCTGTAAAATCGGCAAAGGGGCTAAAATATGGCACTTCTCTCATATTATGCCTGATTGTATTCTGGGTGAAAATTGCAACATAGGCCAGAACTGCGTGATATCGCCTGCAGTTGTTCTGGGGAAAAATGTAAAGGTGCAGAACAATGTTTCCATTTACACGGGAGTTAGCTGCGGAGATGATGTTTTTTTGGGACCTTCGATGGTATTCACAAATATTACGAATCCCCGCAGCGCAGTGGTGCGAAGAGGCCAATATGATAAAACAAAGGTTGGTAAAGGTGCAAGCATAGGCGCCAATGCAACAATCGTCTGCGGACACGATATTGGAGAGTTTGCATTCATTGGCGCTGGAGCAGTGGTTACTAAAAATGTTCCTGCTTACTCGTTATGGGTTGGAAATCCTGCAAAGCAAATTGGCTGGATGAGCGAATACGGGCACCGTTTGAATTTTGATAAAAAGGGGATTGCTGTTTGCAAAGAAAGTAAAGAGAAATATAAATTGATAAAAGGGAAGGTGAACAAAATTAAATAACATCATTGCGAGCACAAGCGTAGCTTGTGACCGTAGGTCAGAGCCATCTATTAGCGTTTTGTGAAATTGCTTCGGTCGTTCCTCCCTCGCAATGACAAGTAATTATGACTAAAATAAAATTCGCAATAATCGGCTATGGGCACATCGGCAAGCGCCATGCCGAAATGATCCGCAGGAATCCGGAAGCGGAACTGGTGGCGGTGTGCGATACGCTGAGCAAAGACAAACTTGGGTTAAACGATCTGAAAGAAAAGTTTTACACTTCTGCCGATGATCTGCTGAAGTCTCATCCCGAGGTGGAAGTGATAAATATATGTTCTCCCAACGGGCTTCACGCAGAACATTCGCTGAAAGCCCTTGAAGCAAATAAGCACCTTGTGGTGGAAAAACCCATGGCGCTTCACCGGCAGGATTGCGAACAGATAATTTCCAAAGCGCTGCAAAAGCACAAGCAGGTTTTTTGCGTGATGCAGAACCGTTATTCTCCTCCCAGCGTTTGGCTGAAGGATGTTATTGAGAAGAAGATCATCGGAGATATTTTTATGGTGCAGCTTAACTGTTACTGGAACCGAGATGAGCGTTATTATCACCCGCTGACCGGGATTTCAAATCCCGACCAACAGGGGATGAGGTGGAAAGGCAAACAGGAGCTGGATGGAGGTACTTTATTTACACAGTTTTCACATTGGATAGATCTTTTGTACTGGATGTTTGGCGATATTACCGATATACAGGCAAAGTTTGCCGATTTCAATCACGCATTGCTTACCGAATTTGAAGACAGTGGTTTTGTGGCTTTCCGCTTTGTGAACGGGGGAATGGGGTCCATTAATTATTCAACTTCCGTTTGGGACAAAAATCTGGAAAGCAGCATAACCATTGTAGGAAGCAACGGAAGCGTAAAAGTAGGAGGTCAGTACATGGATAAAGTGGAGTACTGTCATATTAAAGATTACAGGATGCCGGAGCTTTCACCAACAGCGCCAGCCAATGATTATGGCTCCTACAAAGGTTCGGCAAATAACCATCATTTCTTAATTGAGAATGTGATAGATGCGTTGAAAGGAAGGCAAACTATTACAACGAACGCACTGGAAGGTTTAAAAGTTGTTGACATCATAGAGAGAATTTATTCATTCAGAAAACCGAACAGAAAATCATAATGTACAAAGAGATTATTGACAAGAAATACCCTTTGGCTGTCATCGGTCTGGGGTATGTAGGTTTACCTATTGCGTTAGCCTTTGCAAAAAAAATTAAGGTCATAGGCTTTGACATTAATCAAAAGCGCGTGGAGTTGATGAAGAAGAGAATCGATCCCAGCAACGAACTTTCAAAAAAGGATTTTGCCGGCTGCGATATTGAATTTACCGCATCACTGGAGGTGTTAAAGAAAGCGCGGTTTTTCATTGTGGCTGTTCCTACCCCGATAGACGAACATAACCTTCCCGATCTTAAGCCGTTGCTTGGCGCGTCAACCTCTGTAGGAAAAGTATTGAAGCAAGGGGATTATGTAGTGTATGAATCCACTGTTTATCCGGGATGCACGGAAGAAGATTGTATTCCTGTGCTGGAACAACATTCAAAATTAAAATTCAAAAAAGATTTTAAGGTGGGCTACTCTCCTGAGCGAATCAACCCGGGAGATAAGGAACATACGATTACTAAAATAGTAAAAGTTGTTTCGGGCTGTGATGACGAATCGCTCAATGAAATATCCAAGGTATATGAAATTATTGTTGAACCGGGTACGTACAAAGCGTCCAGCATTAAAGTGGCCGAAGCGGCAAAAATTATTGAAAACACGCAACGCGATGTGAATATCGCTTTGATGAACGAGCTTTCCATCATTTTCAATAAAATGGAGATCAATACGTTTGATGTATTGGAAGCTGCGGGAACAAAATGGAATTTTTTAAAATTCGCCCCCGGACTGGTAGGTGGCCATTGCATCGGTGTTGATCCGTATTACCTCACACATAAGGCCGAATCGCTGGGCTATCATGCGCGTGTCATTAATTCCGGAAGGTATGTGAATGACTCTATGGGATTTTATGTGGCAAAGAACCTGGTGAAGAAAATAATTGCAGCGGGGAAGAATATCTCCGAATCAAAAGTTCTTATAATGGGAGCTACTTTCAAAGAAGATGTGAGCGATATACGAAATTCAAAAGTGGCTGATATTGTAAAAGAACTGGTTTCCTTCGGTGTGAAAGTGGAAGTAACAGATCCTCATGCGGATTCAAACGAGTTAAAACATGAATATGGTTTTGGTCTCAGCAAACTCGGGAAAAACTATGATGGAGTAATTATCGCAGTAAATCACAAAGAGTATAAAAAATTAGATGAAAAATATTTTAAATCTATTTTATCAGTGCAAGGAGTATTGACGGATGTGAAAGGGATGTATAAAGGAAAAATAAAGCAGATCAAATACTGGTCCTTGTAATGAAACACATTCTTGTAACCGGAGGAGCAGGGTTCATTGGAAGTCATGTTGTCCGGCTGTTCGTGAACAAATACCCGAATTATAAAATTCTGAATCTGGACAAGCTCACCTATGCGGGCAATCTGGCTAATCTGAAAGACATAGAAAAAAATTCCAACTACGAATTTGTAAAGGGTGATATCTGCGATGCGAAATTGGTTCAGAAACTGTTCTCAAAACATACTTTCGATGCTGTCATCCATCTTGCAGCCGAATCGCACGTTGACCGCAGCATTTCCAATCCGATGGAGTTTGTGGTAACAAACATTATCGGGACTGTTACGCTGCTTAACGCGGCAAAACACCATTGGCAGAACATCATTGCAGGGGAGGGAAACAACGGCCGAAGCAATCTCTTCTATCATGTGAGTACCGATGAAGTCTACGGCTCCCTTGGTGAAACAGGTTTTTTCACCGAACAAACCAAATACGACCCGCACAGCCCTTATTCGGCTTCTAAAGCCGGTTCAGACCATTTTGTAAGAGCCTATCATGATACCTTTCAATTACCCGTTGTTATTTCCAATTGTTCCAATAATTATGGTTCCTACCATTTCCCGGAGAAACTCATTCCGCTTGCCATTAATAATATCAAGAATAACAAGCCCGTTCCTGTTTATGGGAAAGGGGAAAACATACGCGATTGGCTTTTTGTAGAAGATCACGCAAAAGCAATTGATGTGATCTTTCATAAAGGTAAAACAGGCGATACGTATAACATAGGGGGAATTAACGAATGGAAAAATATTGATCTCATCCGTTTGCTCTGCAAAATTATGGATAAGAAATTGGGAAGATTGGATGGAGAATCAGCCAAGCTCATCACCTTTGTGAAGGACAGGGCGGGGCATGACCTTCGCTATGCCATAGATTCATCCAAACTTCAAAAGGAGTTGGGATGGAAACCTTCTCTGCAATTTGAAGAAGGATTGGCTAAAACCGTAGATTGGTACCTCGCGAACGAAGAGTGGCTTAAAAACGTAACCAGCGGTGATTATCAGAAATATTACGAAGGGCAATACGCCAAGCGATAAGTTGGGATTCTATCTGTGTTAATTTGTGTAATCTGTGGCCAAGTTTCATACAACTGATCTCTCAAAATTTTCCTTCCTCGTAACGGGTGGCGCTGGCTTCATTGGCTCCAACATAGCGGAGTACCTCCTCAGTCATAATGCAAAAAAGGTAGTCGTGTATGACAACCTTGCCACTGGTTTTGAAGATAACATTCGTCCTTTTCTTTCACTTCCCGGCTTCCGTTTTATTAAAGATGATATCTGCGACCTGAATGCCTGCAAGAATGCATTTGAAGGGATTGATTATGTTTTTCATCAGGCAGCGCTCGGTTCCGTACCCCGTTCTATTGAGAATCCGATTGCGACACATAATGCCAATGCAAGCGGATTTCTTTCGGTGCTGGTAGCGGCAAAGAATGCCGGGGTAAAACGAATTGTATATGCCAGTTCTTCTTCAGTATACGGAGATATACAGGATTCTCCAAAGCAGGAAAAAAAAATTGGCAAACCGCTCTCTCCTTACGCGGTAAGCAAACTTGTGAATGAGTTTTATGCCGATATTTTTTCCCGTACTTACAACATGGAGATCATTGGACTTCGCTATTTCAATATTTTCGGTCCACGGCAAAATCCAAAAGGAGCCTACGCGGCCGCCATCCCCCTTTTTATCGATGGTTTGCTGAATAATACGCCTGTTTATATTAACAGTGACGGAGAGCAGTCCCGCGATTTTACCTATGTGGAAAATGCAGTGCAGGGAAATATAAAGGCCATGTTTTGTACGGATAAGAAAGCGCTGGGATCCGTGTTTAATATTGCGCTGGGCGACAGTATCTCTGTGAACCAGTTGTTCAACACGCTTAAAAAAATTACGGGTGCATCGCTTTCTCCTGCCTACCGTGATGAAAGAAAGGGCGATGTTAAAAATTCCATGGCGGATATTTCAAAAGCTGCTCATATTCTGGGCTATTCTCCCTCCGTAAATGTTGAAGACGGATTGAGACAAACAGTAGAATGGTTCAATAATTATTTTAGAAAATGAGTTTCTTTTCTAAAATATTCGGAGACTCAACCATCTCAAAAATTCCTGCTGACCTTTCGCTTTTAAAGTGCGACATGCACTCCCATTTTATTCCCGGCATTGATGATGGCGCTGAAACGATGGAGCAATCCATTGCCATGCTCCGTGAGTTTTCAAAATTGGGATATAAAAAA
>SCSP01000322.1 GCA_004297845.1 Bacteroidota bacterium
ACTTCAGGGCGCTTTACCTCAAAAATATTTATCTGAATATCTTTATTAGTGATCTTTTTTAATTCTTCTTTTAATTTATCCACTTCTTGTCCGCCTTTTCCGATGATAATTCCCGGACGTGCCGTGTGAATGGTTACAGTTACCAGCTTTTGTGTTCTTTCAATCACAATGCGTGCAATACTGCTTTTTTGCAGACGGGCATTCAGATACTTACGAATGCTTTCGTCTTCAATGAGCTTATCAGCATAATGTTTTCCGCCAAACCAGGCAGAGTCCCATCCGCGGATGATGCCAAGACGATTACCAATTGGATTTGCTTTTTGTCCCATTCTTTTATTTTGTTTCTTCTTTTAATGTATCTAATATTACGGTTACATGATTTGATCGTTTGCGGATTCTGTACGCACGTCCTTGCGGAGCAGGGCGGAAGCGTTTCAGCATCTGAGCGCCATCTACCTTAATCTCCTTGATGAACAAAGCACTGTCTTCAGCTTTTAAGCCTGTTTTTGCTTCGTAGTTCTTCACCGCTGAAACGATCAGCTTAGAAAGCGGAGTAGAGGAGTGCTGTGTATGAAAACGAAGCATGTTCAATGCATCTTCAACCGGCTTCAGGCGGATCATGTCGGCCAACAGGCGCATTTTCCTCGGTGAAGTAGGATAGTTGTTCAGCTTTGCGAAGTAAGTGGTCTTGTTTGCCTCTTTTCTTGCGTCTGCCATTTCTCTTTTACGGACTCCCATTTTTATTTGCCCTGGCCCTAAAGGGAGGGGACTTTATTAATTGATTTGTTATCTTCTGTTTCTCTGTTTTCGTTTTGCCTTTCCCCCTTTAGGGTTGGGGCTAATATTTTATTTTGCTGCAGATGCTGACGCTGCGGCTGCCGGTGCCGGTGCATTTGCCTCTGCTTTTACGTGTCCGGTATGTCCTTTGAAGGTACGAGTAGGAGAAAATTCGCCTAAGCGATGACCTACCATGTTCTCGGTTACATACACAGGGATGAATTTATTTCCATTGTGTACGGCAAATGTGAGTCCCACAAATTCGGGGGAAATCATGGATCTGCGTGACCATGTTTTGATCACATACTTCTTTTTTCCTTCAACAATTTCCTGAACTCTTTTGTTGAGTTTAAAATCTATGAAGAATCCTTTTTTTAACGAACGAGCCATCTTTTTTTTATTTCACCGATTCATCTAAGAAGATTTCACCGATGTATTATTGTTGTTGTTGTTTATCTATTGTTTACTTGTTACTTCGATCCGTATCCTTTTGTTCTTCTTTCAATGATAAACCGGTTAGAGGATTTGGTTTTATTTCTTGTTTTTTGACCTCTTAATCCTTTTCCTTTACGTGAACGAGGCTGACCACCTGAGGCTCTTCCTTCGCCACCACCCATCGGGTGATCCACAGGGTTCATCACAACCGCACGGGTACGCGATCTGCGACCGTACCAACGTATCCGACCGGCTTTTCCGTGAACTTCCAGTGTGTGATCTGTATTTGAAACTGAGCCAACAGTAGCCATGCAGGCTGAAAGTACCATGCGGGTTTCCCCGGATGGCATTTTGAGGACAGCCATTTTTGATTCTTTCGCGTTAAGTTGCGCGTAAGTGCCTGCACTTCTGATGAATTTTCCTCCCTGTCCCGGGTTTAATTCAATATTGTGAACAATTGTTCCAAGTGGAATGTTTGCCAGAGGCATTGCGTTACCCAGATTCGGAGCAACATTTTTTCCGGAAATGACAGCCTGACCAACCTGTAGTCCCTGGGGAGCGAGGATGTATCTTTTTTCTCCGTCCTTGTATTGTATAAGTGCGATACGACCTGTGCGCATGGGATCGTACTCAATTGACATTACAAGTCCTGGAATATCATGTTTATCTCTTTTAAAATCAATTACACGGTAACGTCTTTTGTGTCCGCCACCGATATAGCGCATGGTCATTTTACCTGTATGGTTACGCCCTCCGCTTCTTTTAGAAGAACGCAGCAATGACTTCTCAGGAACATACGATGTGATGTCACTGTTGTCGTTTGCTACTTTATGTCTTTGACCCGGTGTAAGTGGTCTGAATCTTTTTACTCCCATTTGTATTTGCCCCGACCCTAAAGGGAGAGGACTGCTTTTTTGTTAGTGTTTCTTTTTCGTTATCAGGTTTTTGCCTTCGCCCCCTTTAGGGCTGGGGTTCTTAAATATTGCCGTAGAAATCAATTGTCTCTCCTTTTTTAAGAGTAACAACAGCCTTCTTTGCTTTTTTAACCAAGCCGGTCATTATTTTAGTTTGTGTATATCTGAATTTTATTTTTCCAATATAATTCATCGTGTTTACGGACGCAACAGTAACTCCGTATGCTTTTTCAATCGCCTGTTTGATTTCTACTTTGTTTGCAGTTTTTTCAACAACAAAAGCATAGCGGCCTTTGTCGGCCATGGCTGAGAATTTCTCGGTGATGATTGGTTTTACGTAAATGCTCATGACTCGGATGTGTTAGTGCTCAGTAAAGTTTCAATTGCCTTGATCGAACTCTCAGATAAAAGCAGATTGTTTGCGTTCATTATATCATAGGTGTTGAGTGAATTCACCGAACTCACTTTAGAACCCTTAAGATTTCTTGCAGCAAGTACAACATTCTTATCATCGTTGTGGATAACGAGTAATGTTTTCTTTCCGTTCATTTCCAGTTTGTCAAGCATTTCAGAATAATTCTTTGTTTTTGGAGTTTCAAAAACGAAATCTTCCAGAACCATAATAGAATTATTCTTTGCTTTTTGAGAAAGCGCACTGATGCGCGCAATCACTTTTGTTTTCTTATTTACCTTGAAACCGTAGTCTCTTGGCTGTGGACCGAACACTCTCCCCCCTCCTCTGAACACAGGGCTCTTGATGCTTCCTTTACGTGATCCTCCCGTACCTTTCTGCTTGTGAAGTTTTTTGGTGCTGCCGTGGATTTCGTTACGCTGCTTTGCCTTGTGTGTTCCCTGTCTCTGGTTGGCCATGTGTAATTTAACGTCAAGATAAATTGCATGATCGTTTGACTCAGCATTAAAGATGGAGTCGTTAAGGGAAACTTTGCGTTCTGTTTTGTCGCCTTTTATGTTATGTACTGTGAGTTCCATTTAGTTTCTATTATTGATTATTTCTGAATAATTACAAAACTTCCTGCGGCTCCGGGAACGGATCCTTTTACCACAAGCAGGTTTTTATCTTTTATAAGTTTCATTACTTCCAGATTGCGTGCTTTTACGCGGTCACCGCCCATTCTGCCTGCCATGCGCATTCCTTTGAATACACGAGCAGGGAAAGAGGACGCTCCGAGCGATCCGGGTGCGCGTTGACGATCGTGCTGTCCGTGTGTACCCGGGCCGACTCCGCTGAAGTGATGCCTTTTAACAACACCCTGGAATCCTTTTCCTTTTGAGGTGCCAACCACATCCACATATTCACCTTCGGTAAAAATGTCGAGCGTTACAACATCCCCTGCTTTCTTTTCTCCTTCAAAATCACGAAACTCAGCCACCTTTTTTTTAGGAGTGGTTCCTGCTTTTTTGAAGTGACCTAACTGTGGAGACGTAGTGTGTTTTTCTTTTCTCTCGCCAAAACCAAGCTGAACGGAATTGTACCCGTCCTTCTCCGATGTTTTAACCTGAGTAACCACACATGGACCTGCTTCGATGACCGTGCAAGCAATGTACCTTCCTTTGCCATCAAACATGTTTGTCATTCCGATTTTTTTTCCTAGAATTCCTGACATTGTATTTTCTGTTTACCCCAACCCTAAAGGGAGTTAAGGCGATTTTTGTTTCTATTTTTCTTTTTCCCAACCTTAAGGATTTCTCCCTTTAGGGCCGGGGTTCATTCCTATACTTTGATCTCCACCTCAACACCACTGGGTAATTCCAGTTTACTGAGTGCATCAATTGTTTTTGCGCTTGAGCTGTAAATGTCCAGCAGGCGCTTGTAGGTGCAAAGCTGGAACTGTTCGCGCGCTTTCTTATTTACGTGCGGTGAACGCAGCACGGTGTAAATGCGCTTGTTCGTTGGAAGCGGAATAGGTCCGCTCACAACTGCACCGGTAGATTTTGCAGTCTTAACGATTTTTTCTGCCGACTTGTCAACCAAGTGATGGTCGTACGATTTTAGTTTGATCCTGATTTTCTGCTGTGACATTTCTTTTTTATTATAAAAGTTCAATTTATTTTTTTAGCCCTTTTGCAATTCCTGCCGGCATATTCGGGTTTTCAGGATTCACCATTAATTTTTTATTAAAAGGATGGACAATTACATCCATATCTTCCATTTGAACTGCTCCAAGTAAAACGGTGTCTCCTAATATTATCGCACCGGAAAAACAATTCCTATTCTCAAATTTTATTCTGATTGGCCCAACATAGGGACAAGCGTGTTTTTTCCCATCCGCAGCAGTTATTTCACGTTTTTCCAATTCCTCCAGTTCCAATTGTATGGCTATATGATCGGGTATACAGGTCCACATTGCGCCAGTATCGACAAGGGAATCCACTTCCACATCCTTTAGGTTTGGATTCCGTGGGTTGCTGAGTTTTATTTTGGCGTAGGTTAAACCCATTTTATACTTTTTCTGCTTTTTTACCTTTTGCTTTTGCTATAACTTCTTCCGAAATGTTTCTTGGTGTTTCTGCATAATGTGAAAATTCCATAGTAGAAGTTGCGCGTCCGGAAGTGAGCGTACGTAATTGCGTTACATATCCGAACATTTCTCCGAGTGGAACTTTTGCTTTGATAACTTGTGCATTCGCTTTGGTATCCATTCCTTCGATGATGCCTCTTCGTCTGTTCAAATCTCCTACAACGTCTCCCATGTATTGTTCCGGAGTGATCACTTCAATTTTCATGATAGGCTCAAGCAAAATAGGCTTTGCTTTAGGTACTGCTTCTCTGAAAGCGGTACGTGCACAGATCTCAAATGACAGGGCATCGGAATCCACATCATGGTATGAACCATCTAAAACAACAATTTTCATTGTCTGCATCTGGAATCCGGCAAGAACACCGTTTGACATAGCAGCGCGGAATCCTTTTTCAATGGCAGGGATGAATTCGCGTGGAATATTTCCACCGGTAACTTCGTTCTCAAATTGTAATCCGCCATTCTTGGCGTCCGGTACAAATTCAGCATCTACAGGAGAAAGATTGAACTCAATGTCAGCGAATTTACCGCGGCCGCCTGTTTGTTTCTTATACACTTCGCGGTGCTCAATTTTCGCATTGATCGCTTCCTTATAATTCACCTGAGGAGCACCTTGGTTTACTTCAACTTTAAACTCGCGTTTCAAACGGTCTACAATAATTTCGAGGTGAAGTTCTCCCATGCCGCTGATAATGGTCTGGCTGGATTCTTCATCTGTTTTCACTCTGAACGTAGGATCTTCTTCGGCCAATTTTCCAAGTGAAGTACCTAGCTTGTCAAGGTCAGCCTGAGTTTTTGGCTCAATGGCAATACCAATAACTGGTTCAGGGAAGTTCATTGCCTCAAGAACGATAGGATGTTTCTCATCGCAAAGGGTATCGCCTGTTTTAATGTCTTTAAATCCTACTGCCGCACCAATATCACCGGCTTCGATAAAAGGGACCTGGTTTTGTTTGTTGGCATGCATTTGGAAAATACGAGAGATACGTTCTTTTTGTCCTGAGCGTGTATTCAATACATAAGAACCGGAATCCAATCTTCCTGAATAGGCGCGGAAGAATGCCAAACGACCTACGAAAGGATCGGTTGCGATCTTGAACGCAAGAGCAGTGAAAGGGTCTTTCACGTCAGGTTTGCGAGTAACAGGTAGTTCAGTATCGGGATTGATGCCGTGAATATTGTCCTTGTCCATGGGGGATGGCATGATTGCCATTACCAGATCAAGCATGGTTTGAACGCCTTTGTTCTTGAATGCAGATCCACAAACCATGGGAATGATTTTTCCGGCAATACATGCTTTGCGAAGAGCGGTCAATACTTCATCTTCAGTAATAGTATCGGGAGCACTAAAGAACTTTTCCATTATCTTATCATCAAATTCAGAAACTGATTCAAGCAGTTTTTCTCTCCAATGATTCACTTCATCTAACATTTCAGATGGAATATCTACTACTTTGAAAGTCATACCTTTATCAGCTTCATTCCATTCGATAGCGCGATTGTTAATGAGATCAACAACACCGCGAAAATTGTTCTCAGCGCCCAATGGCAACTGAAGGGGAACCGCATTACCACCGAGCATCTCCTTAACTTGCTTACATACATTAAGGAAGTCGGCACCGGCACGATCCATTTTATTGACGAAACAAATACGTGTTACATTGTAGTTGTTAGCCAGGCGCCAGTTAGTCTCAGACTGCGGCTCAACACCATCTACCGCTGAAAACAAGAAAACTAATCCATCGAGTACACGAAGGGACCGGTTTACTTCTACTGTGAAATCCACGTGACCGGGAGTATCAATAATGTTTACCTTGTAGTTATTATCACGATATTTCCAAAAACAAGTTGTAGCTGCAGAGGTGATTGTGATTCCGCGTTCTTGTTCTTGAACCATCCAGTCCATGGTAGCAGCTCCATCGTGTACTTCACCGATTTTATGATTTACTCCGGTATAATATAGTATGCGTTCGGTGCAGGTTGTTTTGCCCGCATCAATGTGCGCTGCGATTCCGATATTCCTTGTATAACGTAGATCACTCATAAAATGTATTGCCCTAAATTCCTAAAGGGAAGGGACTTTGAGGTACTGTTGCTTATTTGTAGTTGTTCTCATTTTCGTCTTTTGCCTTTGATCTTCTTCGGTCGCAACTTGCGGTTGTCTTTAGGGTCGGGGTATCTTATCTTATTTTAAAGTGTGAAAATGCCTTGTTTGCTTCTGCCATGCGATGAACATCTTCTTTCTTTTTCCATGCACCGCCTTCCTGTTTTGCCGCAGCAATAATTTCAGAAGCAAGACCATTGCTCATTCTATTTTCTTTTCTATCCTTAGCGTAGGAGATAAGCCATTTCATTGCCAGGGCGATTTTTCTTTCCGGGCGAACTTCCTCGGGAATCTGGTAGTTTGCTCCTCCGATCCTGCGGGATTTTACCTCTACAGAAGGAGTAACATTGCTCAGCGCTTTTTTCCAGATTTGCAAGCCGTCTTCTTTGGTTTTTTCAGCTACAATATCAAGTGTAGTGTAGAATATACCGTATGCTTTATTCTTTTTTCCGCTAAGCATCAGGTTATTCACGAAACGCGTAACCAGTGCATCTTGAAATTTTGGATCAGGAAGAAGGTAACGTCTTTTTGCTTTTTCTTTTCTCATGCTGAAATGTTATTTTTTAGGTTCTGCTGCTGCTTTAGGCGCTGCTCCTGCGGCACCGGCTTTTGGTCTTTTTGCTCCGTATTTTGAACGTGACTGGCGCATGGCATCAACGCCTGCGGTATCGAGTGTTCCACGAACGATGTGGTAACGAACCCCGGGAAGATCTTTTACCCTGCCTCCGCGTACAAGCACGATGGAGTGTTCCTGCAAGTTGTGTCCTTCTCCAGGTATGTAAGCGATGATTTCATTTCCGTTAGAAAGACGAACCTTCGCAACTTTTCTCAAAGCTGAATTCGGTTTTTTCGGGGTAGTGGTGTACACCTTAATGCAAACACCTCTTCGTTGCGGGCTACGGTCGAGTGCAATGGATTTACTTTTACGTGTAAATTTTCTGCGGCCGTGGCGAATCAATTGCTGTATTGTAGGCATTTATGAATTTAAGTTTAATATCTTGTTTTTTCGTTGTTTTTGTCTATATAATTCGTGTTCAAGCAAAAAAATTTCTCCTTCCGTGAAGTATATGAATTTACATAGGAACTTCAGAAGGGGCGCAAAGGTAGATAATTTTCGATGCGAGCAATGTAATTCGGAATATTTTTCAACATACTGTTGATATCATTATTCAGATGAATTATTAGTCAAAATCGAAGAAAAAAAGGCGTTAATTTTCACTAAAATCAACAAAATTTGATGATAAATATTACACCACTGTACATTTTTTCAGAAAACAGCGAATATTCAATAAATTTTAATTTGTGAGGTTTAATAATCATAGGCGTTTCGATTTACAGGGGTACAATTCCATTTTATTTTTTCAGATTCCGTCTTTCTATGTATAATATTGATTATCAATACTATGTGTTAAAAATGTACAGTAGTGTAGATAAATATACAGGATAAATTATTGCGAGTTCATTAAATAATAATACATTTGTGACATGAGGAATATTTTGAGGAGGAGTCGTTTATCGGTTTTTTTATGTTTTTTGTTTTCAGTGCCGGTTTTCTCACAAAGCAACGCTCTTGTAATGAATGGAGCAACGATTGTGATGAATGGAGGTACAGTAGCTACCCCTATTTATCTTGTGGTGAATCAGCCAAACGTTTTAGGCATTACGCGTACAGCAGGGCATATTATTTCAGAGAGCGATTATAATTTCGTGAAATGGAATACGGGTTTGGCAACTGGAAGTTATGTTTATCCTTTCGGCTACAGCACTACAGATTACATCCCATTTACTTTTAACAAAACGGCAGGTGATGTAAGCGTTGCTGCATCAACACACAAAACAGGGTCTCCGAACACCCCTCTGGCAAATACGGTGACCAACATGAACCCATCAGGTCCTGTTTCTGACGCAAGCAACATGGTAGTAGACAGATATTGGAGACTACAGATGGAAAACGGAACAACTGCTCCAACTGCCGATTTAACTTTTTCTTACATAGGCACAGAAAATACTATTGCAGGTATTTCCTGTCCTGCCGATTTGATTGCTGCTCAGTACTGGAACGGAACCAGTTGGGTTGGACCAGCATTAAATCCTGGTTCCCCCTGTGCTACTGCTGCAGGAACCTATACAGCACAGGCAAATGGTGTTGCTGTTTTCACCACTACTTCTTCACAGCCTTTTGTGCTGGTAAAAAAAACAAATATCCTTCCTGTGGAACTCCTTACATTCTCTGTTCAATGCGATAACCGAAAAGTAATGGTTAAGTGGTCAACCGCAACAGAATTAAACAACGATTTTTTTACAGTTGAAAGGAGCTCAGATGCCTTAAACTATCTGCCAATAGGAACAGTAAACGGGTCAGGAAACAGTTCTGTTATACAGGATTATTCATTTACAGATGCTGATCCTTTGAACGGAACCTCCTATTATCGCCTCAAACAAACTGATTTTGACGGACTCACGGAAACATTTTCTTCTGCCTCTATTTCTTCCTGTTCCGGGTTGGGAGGTGTTTCAGTAGTGATTGGCAATGGTTTGAACAACGGCAATATTTGGGTTTCCATCAATGACGCAGACGGTCAGGATGTTCTTATCGGTATCACAGATGTGCTTGGAAGAAGAGTTTATGTAAAGCAGCTTAATGATATCCCTGGTTCCTACCTTTTAAATGCAGACCTGCAATTGGCTCCGGGTGTTTATGTAGTAAATGCTTCTACCTCTGCTGAAAATTTCAGTAAGAAGATAGTGGTGATTAGATAGGTATTTGAAAAGGAAATTAAGCAACTGCTTCAGCAATAACTTCAGCCTCTTTCATTTCATCAATCTTGGCTTTTTTGCCAATCGCACCGCGCAGGTAGAAAAGTTTTGCCCTGCGGACTTCGCCCTTTTTGTCCACAGTGATGGATTCAATGAAAGGCGAGTTAAGAGGGAAGATACGTTCAACACCCACTCCGTTAGATATCTTTCTCACGGTGAAGGTCTTTACGTTTCCCAGGCCTTTGCGCTGGAGGCAAACACCGGTGAATTGTTGCAGACGTTCTTTATCGCCCTCTTTAATTTTATAGCTGATAGTAACAGTATCTCCTGCTTTGAAATCAGGAAATTTTTGTATTGC
>SCSP01000323.1 GCA_004297845.1 Bacteroidota bacterium
TGTATTCAAAACATGACATTCACAATATACGACCGTTGGGGAGAAAAGGTTTTTGAAACCACTGATCAGAAAATCTGCTGGGATGGCACCTATAAAGGCAACTCCGATAGCTATCGGGGAATGAACACAGCCGTGTTTGTTTATTTCCTTGAGGCAACTCTTACCAGCGGAGAAAAGATAAATAAGAAAGGAAATATCAGTTTACTCAGATGAGGTGTCTGAAAAACCAAATTTTTCTTTTTGCATCCGATAGCTATCGGATTTGCATTTCTCCCTTTAGGGCCGGGGCAAGGATCCCGCCTTTTGGCGGACCACCTCCGCAAACGGGCGGTTTTCTATTTTGCTTTCGAGCCAGCTGATGTAATCAAAAAACTCAAAAGGGCTTTTTTCATACGGGCCTTTTGCCAGCGGAGCAATTTTGTTTTTGAATTTTTGAAATGCGTGTATTTGTTCCTCCTGCGTATTTGTTTTCGGCAGTTCATTGCGAAGGAAATGAATGAGGATGGTTTCAAATTTATACAGTTGTTTCTTTTTTCTCAGGGTACGATAAAGGGATTGAATAAGGGAAGGAAGTAAATCCATATTACCGGCTTCATAATGTACAATAAGATAGAACAAGCGGAGAAAACTTTCAAAATCAGGGCGGATGTTTAACGAAACTTTATCTCTTATCCGGTTAAGCCAGTGGATGCAGTTTTTGTATTGCCCGGCATAAAAATAACAAACAGCAATGGTTTGAAACAGGATGGTTTTTTCAAAATAATTTATGAATTTTTCGTACTCGCCAAGTTGTTTGGTAATTTCAAGGAGGGAAGAAACCGCGTTGGAAAACTGCCCTGTCACATTGTAATAGTCAAGACGGTTGATGGCGATCATATTAAAAAGCCTTGCCTTTTCATCGGATGATTTTGCCAACGGAACCAATGATTCAAGTTCGTTGAGATAGAGAGGTATCTCGTTATGCTTTTGATTCATGGTGCAGGCGTGGATCATGTTATTCAGATACACAATAAATGCAGAAACAGCATACTTGATTTTTTCAGGATGTTTCTTAAAAAGAGCAATCATGTTTTTAGCAAAATGGTACCTCCTTTCGCTGTTATTTATTATATCGAAATACAAATGGTGCGCGGCATAAAAACGAAGTTTTGCCCCAAAGGATTTTGCTTTACGCTCGTCCGTAAAAAACCGGTTCTGCATCATCTTTTTAAGTTGCCCTAAGTGTTTATTGTCCCGTGCAACGCCATGCAGGTTATGATGAATGACTACCCCGAAATATTTGTTTCGGTAATTTTTCGTGTTTTGCAGCAAGGACAACTCCTCCGTTTCTTCACGAAGAATATTCTGCATCCAGGAGGAGTCTGAATTTTTTAACGCAAGATTCATTTCCCAGTGGTAGAATATTTCCATCATGGCATGATGCATTTCATACTTCCGGGCAAGCTGCTTTGCTTTGCGGATGGCTTTATGCGATTGTTTGAAAAGACCTTTGTTAAACAGCATTTCAGCATCCGTCAGTAAATTTCTCACCTGTATATGTATGCTGCCGTCATTATGGTAGGATCGCATCGCCTTAAGAATCTGGCGATACAGGTAGCTTTTCGCCACAGCAAAACGCCTCTTTAGCGGAGCAAGATGGCCCGTTTCCCGCTCATAAATACTCAGCAGTTTCTCTTCATCATATTTTCCCTGCTTTTCAATTTCATCAAACAGGAGCAAATAGCTGTTTTCCTCTCCGATAACATGAATTTTGCTGTACTGCTTAAAGTACCGCTTCTCTGTTTTGCCAAGCGACTTTATTAAATCAAACAGGTCCGT
>SCSP01000324.1 GCA_004297845.1 Bacteroidota bacterium
AACCGCACCATCCAGTCCCATTTTGTATGTGTTGTATAAAACCGAATCATTTTCTGATTTAATTATGATCTGAGCAGTGATATAGTCACCCGGCTTCGCTCTCTTTTCTCCATCCCCGATATCTTCAATCTTATAAAACAAACCGTTTTCGGTTTCGGTAAAATCGGGAAAACGTGGGCTGCCGCAGGAGGAAAGTATAAAGCATAAAGTACACCCGCCTGCTATCATTAATGCCAAATGAAGTCGGGCAGGAAGTATAAAGTAAACAGATACACGCATACGTTTGAATTAGTTCACTGCTAATAATTCCAGATCAACGACAATTGCCGATAGAGGCGGTATCCTGTTATTGTCACCCTGCAGGCCGTTTGCCATGTAGGACGGAAGGATGAACTTGGTTTTGTCTCCAATATGCATCAGCAGCACCGCTTCATGCAGACCGCTTTCTACATTATCTCCTTCTGATTTAAACTCTTTAGCTCCATCCTTGTCAGAAGAATAACATAAGGTTCCGTCAAGTAATGATATGGTATAATTAACGGTTACCAGATCACCGGTTTTGGGCTGAATTCCATTTCCTTTCTTAACGATAAAATACCGCAAGCCCGTACCTGTTTTTTCCATGGGCCAGTTATGTCGTTCTATATACCGGTTGATCTCATCCGATTCTTTCCGCACTTCATATTTATTAACTTTTTCAAGAGCTTGCTTGAATTGGCGCGGATCAACATTTTCTTTTTTATTATTTTCATGGTTATTTCCGCATGAAAGAAGGAAGAAAAAAAAAGATATAGAAGTATAAACGCACAGAGGCATGTGCCTTATACCTTTATGCTCTATTCCTTTATGCCTTGCTGTGAAGGAGATCATCTTTATATTCAGGGAGCAGGTTTACAAAAGCCAATACAGCGGCATCAAGCGTTGTTTGCGCTTCTCCCCCTGCAGCATTAACGTGCCCTCCTCCGTTAAAGTTTCTGCGGGCGAATTTATTTACATCAAAATTTCCCTTTGAACGGAAGGATATCCTGATCTCCCCTTTCGTCTCGGTAAACAAGGCCGAAAAACATATCCCTTCAATTGAAAGCGGATAGTTTACCAGTCCTTCGGTATCGCCTTTCTGAAAATTAAATTTTTTTAGCTCGCTTGCTGAAAGAGAAATAAACGCGACATGAAATTCCTTAAACACCTTCATCTTCTGCAGGCAATAGCCCAGCATCCGGACCCTGTCTTCGGAGTTTGTGTCGAACACATTGGAAAATGCCAACGTATTTTGAGCGCCTGCTTCAATCAATTCAGCCGTGATACGATGGGTATCTGCGGAAGTGGTTCCGACACGGAAATTCAGCGTATCGGTCATGATTCCTGTATACAAGCAGTTAGCGGATTTCCGGTTAATCAGTTCCTTATCTCCAAGCAATGCAATAAGATCAAAAACCAACTGAGCGGTTGAGGAAGATTTTTTGCTGTGAAATAGATAATCAGAAAATTTTTCCGGCTGAGGATGGTGGTCGATCAGGATTTTAGTTGCTTTCGCTTTCTTGACAAGCGGCCCCACATCCCCAATACGCCTGAGCGCGTTAAAATCCAGGCAAAAGATCACTTCTGATTTTTTAATATGCTTCTCAGCGATCTCGGGATTTTCCGAATGTTCAATTACTTTATCATCACCGGGGAGCCATTGTAGAAAAGTGGGATATCCATTCGGGGTGATAACCTTGACTCTGTGTTTTTTACGCAGCAAATAATTATACAACCCCAGCGAGGAGCC
>SCSP01000325.1 GCA_004297845.1 Bacteroidota bacterium
GAAAAAGGCCGGGAATTGGCATGATACTTATTCTGCTATTGTTTTTCTTTCCCGCCAGAGTTATTCCAATAAGATGTCTGAACATATTTCAAAATTGAAAGAAAAAGAATCAAGACAATTCAAAACTCTGCTTGACGGTTTGAAGAATTTTCGACATGATTCCAGTCACATGGAAAAATGATATTCATCATTTTGTAAAGAGCAGATTCAGAGTTGCTTTGTGCAATTACGTTTTCTATGAAGGCACGCAGTAATACTTATTCGCAATATGAGGCCGGGGAAATTACGGCTTTGCTTGGTCGAGCAGCACTTTCTCTTGAAGAAACAAGCGATCTGGATCCCCTTATAGAATACATCGGGGATGCAAAATATGTTTTGTTGGGGGAAGCCTCTCACGGAACGCATGAATACTATACGTGGAGGATGAAGATCACCCAGCGCCTCCTTCGGGAAAAGAATTTTTCATTTGTTGCTGTGGAAGGTGACTGGCCGGATTGTTACCGGGTGAATCGTTACGCAAAAAATTACCCGAATACCGGAAAAAGCGCTCACCATGTTCTGCATGAATTTAACCGCTGGCCCACGTGGATGTGGGGGAACTGGGAAATGGTCGCTTTCATAGAATGGCTGAAGGATTTCAATAAAAATCTGTCGTCTGATAAAAGAATCGGTTTCTACGGTTTGGATGTTTACAGTTTGTGGGAATCAATGGAAGCTATTATAAAATACATGGAAAAGAACGACCGTGAAGCTCTTGTTACCGCCAAACGTGCACTGAACTGCTTCGAACCGTATGGATATGATGAAGGGCAATCGTATGCAAGAGCATCCATGCTTGTTCCGGAGTTGTGTGAACGCGAAGTGGTGAACCTACTGACTGAAATAAGAACTAAGATATCTCACTACAATTCCGATGTTGAAAATGTGTTCAGCACCGAGCAAAATTCCATTATTGCGGTGAATGCAGAAAAATATTACCGCGCTATGGTTCGTGGAGGACCTCAATCGTGGAATATCCGTGATAGGCACATGGTCGCGACATTGGAGCGATTGATGAAATTTCATGGAACTAATGCCAAAGCGATTGTTTGGGAACATAATACGCATATTGGTGATGCGCGGGCAACTGATATGGCTTCGGAAGGGATGGTGAATGTGGGGGAGTTGGTTACTGAAAAATATGCCAAAGACGGAGTAGTGTCTGTTGGATTCGGTTCATATAAGGGGAGTGTAATTGCTGGCAGGCAATGGGGAGATGTGATGCGAAAAATACCAGTGCCGAAAGCCGTAAATGGAAGTTGGGAGCAAATGTTCCATACAGCAAGTGGAGACACAAACAAGTTATTGATGCTGAATAAAATCAAAGAGGAAGGATGCCTTGCAACACCTATAGGTCACCGTGCAATTGGCGTAGTTTATAATCCTGAACATGAAATGCATGGAAATTATGTTCCAAGCATTCTCCCTATGCGCTACGATGCCTTTATTTTTCTGGATGAAACCAAGGCGCTCCATCCGCTCCATATAAAACCTGAAGGGCATCAGATTCCTGAAACATACCCGTTTGGAGTATAAATTGTTCTATAATGAAATCCGAAGCAAATAAAGAACTGTCCCGGATCTTCAAAGAAATGTCAGCCATCTATCAATACATTGGGGTTGGGGAACGGTTCCGCGCTCTTGCATATGGCAAAGCGTCAAAAGTGATTGGCTCCCTGGCGGAAGATATTTCCACGTATATAGAGAATGACTCGCTGAAAGATCTGCCGGGCATTGGAGAAGGGATATCAGGATTGATCAAAGAATATATCAGAACTGGCAAAATACGGAAATACGAATCATTAAAAAAGAATGCACCGCATGAATTGATCGAAATGATGGAAATAAAGGGATTTGGGCCGCAATCACTGAAACGCATTCATAACGAATTGAAAGTTTCTACGAAAGCAGAACTCATTAAAGCATTGCAGGAGGGAAAGATTGAAAAACTGAAAGGGTTTGGAAAAAAGAAAACTGAGGGAATGCTTCGCGGATTGAAATTGCATAAAACCATTGAAGACAGAATGCTTTTGTGGGATGCCCTGGATGTGGGTGAAAAACTTGTGGAAAGACTAAAGCAACTACCGGAAGTGAAGCAAGCCGAACTATGCGGAAGTTTGCGCAGGAGAAAGGAAACGGTGGGAGATATTGATATTCTTGTTTCCTCAGAAGAAAAGTACAGAAGGAAAATTATAGATTATTTTACCAATTCCTCAGTCGCGAAGCAAATTCTCGCTAAAGGTGATACCAAAGCAAGTATAATCCTGAAAGATTCCGGAAGACAGGCAGATCTGAGAATTGTAAACGAAAATGAATGGGGTTCTGCCTTGCAGTATTTCACGGGTTCAAAAGAACATAATATACATCTGCGTACCATTGCCAAAGAAAAGGGATACAAAATTTCCGAATATGGAATTTTTCTAATTAAAAACGACAAGAGGATAGCTGGAAAAACAGAAGAAGAAATTTACAGGACGATAGGTTTTCAGATTATGCCTCCGGAAATGCGTGAAGACAAAGGGGAAATAGAACTTGCTTCAAAGAATAAAATTCCAAAACTTGTTTCTTTGAAAGATATCAAAGGTGATCTGCAAATGCATTCCGTATGGAGTGATGGCTTACATTCCATTGAAGCTATTGCAGAATATGTAAAAAAGAATTTTTCATACGAATACATTGTTATTACCGATCACAGCAAATCATCCCGCATTGCAAATGGGATGGATGAGAAGCAAATCCTTAAGCAGATCAGAGCTATTGAAGAGGCGAATAAGAAAATGGGACATGATTTTGTTAAAACAGGAATTGAGGTAGATATTCTTGGCGATGGTTCATTGGATATATCGGATGAAATACTCGCACAGTTGGATTGGGTAACGGCTTCTATTCATAGTGGATTCAAGCATGACAATACGGACCGGATCATTCGTGCCTGTGAAAATCCTTATGTCAATTGCATAGGACATCCTACAGGCAGATTGATTGGCTCCCGCGAACCCTATAAAGTTGATGTTGAAAAGATCATTGAAGTTGCTAAAGAGACAAACACGGCCCTTGAGATCAACGCGCAGCCCGAAAGAATGGATTTAAATGATGAACAGGCAATGCTTGCGCGTAAAAATGGTATAAAACTTGTCATCAGCACTGACAGCCATACTCTTGAAAATTTCAGTTTCATGAAACTCGGAATATTCATTGCAAGAAGGGCGTGGTGTACTCCGGCTGATATTTTAAATACAATGAAGTGGTCGGAAATTGAAAAATGGAAAAGAAAGAAACATAAAGTAGAGCATGTTGTTTAGCCCGGGATGATATGATTAAAATAATTACAAAAGCCGACCGTAAG
>SCSP01000326.1 GCA_004297845.1 Bacteroidota bacterium
CCCTGAACTGTTTTTGGCTTCTTTGAGCGTTAAACTATTAATTAAAATGTTTTGGTTGGGAATATATCACGAATGCTGTTTTGAGCGTATCATTATCTGACACTGCAGAGGGTTCTGCTGTGGAAATGGTATTTGTAGTTTCTTCCTTTGCGTTTGTCGCAGCATCATGGCTCTGAACTGCGATCAGCGGAGCAATGGTCAATCCTACCAGCGATGACAGCTTGATTAAAATATTCATCGAAGGGCCTGAAGTATCTTTGAAGGGATCGCCCACGGTATCTCCCACAACCGCAGCCTTATGCGGCTCGGATTTTTTGTAGAACATTTCTTTCTTTCCGTTCACTTCGATTTCAACTCCTTTCTCGAATGATTTTTTTGCATTGTCCCAGGCACCTCCTGCGTTGTTCTGGAAGATAGCCCAAAGCACACCGCTCACAGTTACACCTGCCATGTAGGCGCCCAATGCTTCTGCGCCCATCGCCAGGCCGATAACAATAGGAGTAACGATAGTGATTGCTCCGGGAGCTAACATTTCACGTAATGCTGCTTTGGTAGATATTTCCACGCATTTTCCGTACTCAGGTTTTCCGGTTCCTTCCAGGATACCCGGAATTTCGCGGAACTGTCTGCGTACTTCATTCACCATATCCATGGCTGCTTTTCCAACGGAGTTCATGGCAAGCGCAGAGAAAACCACAGGGATCATTCCACCAACAAATAATGCAGCCAAAACTTTCGCGTCAAAAATATTGATGCCGTGAATACCTGTGAGCGTTACGTATGCTGCGAAAAGAGCAAGTGCTGTTAACGCTGCTGAAGCGATGGCAAATCCTTTTCCAACTGCTGCTGTTGTGTTACCTACAGAATCAAGCACATCGGTTTTTTCACGCACTTCTTTAGGCAGTTCGCTCATTTCAGCGATCCCTCCTGCGTTATCCGAAATAGGGCCAAAGGCATCAATGGCTAATTGCATGGCCGTGGTTGCCATCATGGCAGATGCGGCAATTCCCACTCCGTAAAATCCTGCAAGTGCATACGCACCCCAAATAGCTCCTGCAAAAATTATTACAGGGAATGCTGTTGAAAGCATGCCGGTTCCCAATCCGGAAATGATATTCGTAGCTGCTCCGGTGGCTGATTTTTCAACTATGGCACGTACCGGTTTCCCGCCAAGACCCGTATAGTACTCGGTAATGTATGACATTAAATACCCCACTACCATTCCAATACATACCGCAAAGAATACATTGAGAGAGGTAGTTTCGGTCATGTCGAACTTACCCTCAATCATATTAAATATGCTTGTGCTCATTGTTATGGTTTCGGGCAACATGAGTTTGATAAGCCCAAATGATGCGGCAAGAGCTAGCAGCATAGCAATATTATTTCCTTTGTTCAAGGCGCTTTGCACAGTATTGATATCCGTTTTAGCATTATCAGCTACCCTCACAAACCAGCTTCCAATGATAGACGCGATGATTCCAACTCCTGCGATGGTCATTGGAAGCAGGATAGGGCCAATGCCACCGAAATTATCCGCAATACTTCCTCCATTATCCCGAATGATATAATTTCCTAAAACCATGGATGCTAAAACAGTTGCCACATAAGAGCCAAAGAGGTCAGCTCCCATTCCTGCAACATCGCCTACGTTATCTCCCACGTTATCGGCAATAGTAGCCGGGTTGCGCGGATCGTCTTCCGGAATTCCGGCCTCCACTTTTCCAACTAAGTCAGCGCCTACGTCAGCGGCTTTGGTGTAAATACCGCCTCCCACACGGGCAAATAATGCGATGGATTCAGCGCCAAGTGAAAAACCGGCAAGCACTTCAAGCACTTTGGTCATACCCTCGTAACCCCCACCTCCTGCAAAATCTCCATTCATGAATTGAAAGAAGAACAGGATGAATAAAGAACTTAATCCAAGTACTGCCAAACCGGCAACGCCCAGGCCCATCACAGTTCCTCCTCCAAAAGATATTTTCAATGCTTTTGCCAAGGATGTTTTAGCTGCCTGTGTAGTGCGTACGTTTGCTTTGGTGGCTATTTTCATTCCGAGGAACCCCGCAAGAGCGGAAAAGAAACACCCCACCACGAAAGCAGCAACAATAAGCACACTGGAGTGAGCAGCTACTTTCGGCACCTGTGAAAGAACACCAAGGCCTATGCTTGCAAGAATTACGTAGACGGCAAGAATTCGGTATTCTGCTTTCAGGAATGCCATGGCGCCTTCTGCAATATTTTGAGAAATGCCTTGCATTTTGGAATCACCTGCATCTTGCTTTGTTACCCAACTTGAAATGACCGCCATGTAAGCAAGTGCAACGAAGCCGAAAACAGGAAGTAGATAAATTAAATTTTCCATATAGTTTATTACTTGCCCCATCCCTAAAGGGAGCAAAGGTGTTGAGTTGTTGTTTGTTACTGTCTGCCTCCCCCTTTAGGGCAGGGGTGGCTGTTTATTTAAAAGAACTTTGCGCGATTATCTTTTATTTCTGCTTTTTTCTTGATCGCTTCTGTCACTTCACCATCCACACGATACGTAAAATTATTTTTCGCCTGTGTCTTCGCATTGGCATAATCGGTTGTGGCAGGCGCTTCAATGATCTTATCCACCCTTAAAACATACACTCCGGATTCACCAGCTATTGGTTTAGAGACAACTCCTTGCTTCAGGGAGAATAAAGGGCCGTAAATATTCATCTCACGGCCAACATTTGGAAGTGTATAAGAGGAGAAGGTAGCGCCTTCAGCCGTACTTACCTGAAGATTTTGCTTAGAAGCAATATCTTCGAACTTCTTCGTCTTTAGTTTATTCATTTCCTCAATGATTTTTTCAGCCTTTTTCGCTTTTTTCGCTCCGATAGTTACTTCTTCTTTTTTCTGTTCCAGCGGAGCGATTCCTTCTTCGCGTATTTCCGCGACATGAGCGACTACATATTTATCGGAGAAGCTGAATGGTTCAGTGCTGATCGTACCGGTTTCTGAATTGTATGCCCAGCGGATAATCTCTCGCGGATTGTCAATTCCTGCAATTGTTTTGTCGCTTTCTTTCAAAGGGTCTGCCAATCGTTTTATAAGATGCATTTCTTCCACGCCTTTGTCAAATGTCTCGGATGAATGATATTTTGTGATGAAATCAACCGCGTTGTTATACACATCCTGTCGTGTTTTACTTCCTGCTTCAATGGTTCGGTCAATGGTTGCTACCACTGTTTGGCGTGCAGGAGCGCTTTGTTCAAGAATTTCTATCAAATGATACCCGAATTGGGAAAATACAACGGGCATATCGCCTTTTTTCCCGTTGAAACAGGCATATTGGAACTCAGGAACCATTTTTCCGACTGTGAACCAGCCGAGATCACCTCCTTTTTCACCGCTTCCCTCATCTTCAGAAAGGTTCTTGGCAAGAATATCAAAGTTCCTGCTTTTCCTTATTACGTTCTGTATACTGTCAATTCTGATCTTTGCTTTTATCTTTGCGACTGTATCGCCTGCAGACACTTTGATGAGGATGTGGCGTGCTTTCACCGAATCAGGAGCCATTTTCCAGTCTATTATCTTGCATAGTTTGTACATATTGTTTTCAATAAAGGGTGGAAGAACCGTTCCTTTTTCTGATAAATGTGCAATGGAATCGATTTGCGGAGATAAAAGTCCTTTTCCGTAAAAGGTAGTGTCAAACCAACGCCCTTCGGATTCGCGCACCACTAAAAATGAGTCTTCCTGGAAATTTTTTATTTGTTTCCATTCTTCAGCGAGTTTGTCTATCGCATTTTTAGTTTCTGCAAAGTCCAACTCGGTTGGTTTAATGTCAAATATTACATATTCCAGTTTTTGGGAAGTTTCCTGCTTGTATTTGTACTGATTTTCATTGTAATATTTCAGCATATCCTGTTCGTCAACTTCAACCAGCGAATCGGCCAGTGAGGAATAAGGCTTTAGCACATAGCTGAAGTTAACAGTGTGGTTCAGGTTTATGTAGTCCTGTTTGGCCTGTTCAGTGGTAACATAGAGTCCTTTCTTGATGAGTGTAAAATACTTGTTTTGCTCGCGGCTGTCACGAAGCAGGTTTTCAAATTCCGTCCAGCGCGGTTTTTCCTGTGGTGGAAGTGAATCCACGTATGTTTTAACGCTTTGCGCTTTTAGTTTCCCTGTCATTTCATCGCGGAAGTAGGGAATGATCTGATTGTTCTTCTGGTCAGTAAAATACTGTACTACCAGCGGGTCTGGGTCGTTTCCCAGTATAAGTTCTTTTACTTCCCCGTCACTCACCGCAATACCAGCATTGTGAAATTGTGGTTTGAAAGCAAGTTCGCTGATGAATTTTTCCCATACATTATCGCGGATCTTGGACAGGGTCTCTTCATCCAACGCTGCTTCCTGCCTGCGTTCTTTCTGCACATCGGCAATTCGCTGTACTTCATTGTCAAAAGCGATCATGGGGATAGGATGGCCGTCAATCTCGCCTGCGTTTTGCTCATGGGAAGAAAATAATTGCCCTTGAAAATCGCCTAAAACAAAAGCAAGAAGCGCAATGCCTATCACGGCCGCGATGAGTGCTCCGCGTTTACGGATGCTTGAAATTATTGCCATAGTGGTATTTTGTTTTGCCCCTACCCTAAAGGGAGTGGAGGAGTTTTGTTGACCTAAATCCCTAAAGGGACTTTAAGACTTTATTTGTTTGTGTTTTTATTTATTAATGTTTTACTCCCCTTTAGGGGGTTGGGGGCATCTTTTTGCCTTCCACCCTTTAGGGTTGGGGCGAATTTGATTTTCTTCCTTCAATGATCATGATAACAAGCAGTGAAAATAAACCGGACGCACAAGCGGAAATGGTGACAATAAGCCACCTTATAGGATAAGCTTTTTTATTGGATGGATAGGGTTTTATAACCATATTCGTATAGGTCAAATTCTTTTTTGAGTCGGACAGAACAATATTGTAGTGTGTCTGCAGCGATGCATATTCAGATGTGGAGTTATGCAAATGATTTTGAAGTTCCCAAAACTTCCCGCCACGTTCCTCCAGGTTTCTCATTGAATTTGTAAGTTCATTGATCTTTCTCTCATTCCCGCCAACAATTGTACGATAGTACTCTTTGGATAGTTCTCGGGACTGCGCTCCGTAGTCAATGATTCCGAATTTTACAGCAATTTCTTTCATGGCAGTAGTGATTGAATCAATCTGCAATCCTTTCCTGTTTAATTGTTCGCCAAAAATATCCACAAGCTCCTTCGATTTTTGCCTGTTCAGTTTCAGCGTATAGGCGTTAAACGCATTTACCATTTCGTTAATTATATTGCAGGCTACCTGAGGGTCTTTGTCCAGCACCTCGATCTTTACCGCTTCGTATTCGGTTTTTTTAACGGAAACATTTTCGTTGTAAATGTTCTGAAGCTGATTGTAGATGATCGGGCTTAAAGAGTCAAGCTTGTAATGTCCGATTAGGTGGAAATGTTCCACTACATGATTGAAAATGCTGTCTGATTGGAATAGCTGCAACATCTGTTCGGTAGGTGATTCCTGGCTATAAGGCATCAGGTTGGAAGGGTATATGATAGCCCATGATTTATATTTAGGATCAATAAAAAACGCAGAGGAAAATATTGCTGAAAGCACAATAGAAGAACCTAAAACAATGGCAAGTGTAATCTTCCATTTCAGAATAATATTCAGCAGATCAAAATTCTTCATCTGTTTTTACGCTTTATCTATAGTTTGCTGAATTTTTTTAAAGTTCTCCATGATCGCGATAGAAAGCAATGTGATTATGAGTGAGGCTGCTGTTGCTACGGACACAATGATCCATCGAACAGGATAGGATTTTTTTTCCGCAGGAAAGGCCCTATCAACCACAAATTTTTCAGGAAGATTCTGCTCGGCATCCACTTTTGCCTGATCGTATTTTTCTTTAAGTATGTTTGATTGTTCGCGCATGCGGTACAAGTTGTCCCGAAGGGACATATAAGCGGTTCCGTAGGCGGAAAGAATTTTCACTTTCTCACCCAGGGCTGCAGCGGCAGCGGTTTTCCCTTCAACAATTGCTTTTCCAAGCGCCTCGTTCAAACGGTCGGCCTGCGATTCGTAATCGTTCACGCCCAGCGCCATGAGTTTGTGAAGTGAATCTTCTTTTGTGTCTATTTCTTTCTGAAAATAGCCATACTCCCTTTTAATGATATTGAATGCGTCAATAGCCCGTTCGCGTTTCATGCGTGTCATGGTGGAATCATACAGGGTGGCTATGTCATTGGCAATATTGGATGCCATCTCCGGGCTCCTGTCCAGCACTTCTATCTTTACGGACATATATTCTGTTTTTTTGAACTGGATATTATCATCGTATTCCTGGCGCAGCAATGTTCTCTTGAATTGATCATCATTTGCAATTCCGTAATGCTCGCTGAGCTTGTATTTGCTTACAATTCTTTCCCTGATCTCCTCCGAGTTCAACACCTGCAGCATTCTTTCCATGTCATCTTCTTCTCCAAACTGCAAAAGATCAGACTGAGGAGAAGCATTCTGGCTCATCAAGGATTTGGAAATGGAAACAGAAGGTGCCGGAAAGAGAATAACCGTTGATTTGAATTTTTCCGGTATCATCCATGCCACACCTGCCGAAGAAGTCAGGGAAAGAATTGCTACGGCAAGAATTGTTTTACGCCACTTATAAAAAAAGGCAAATAAATGGGTGGAGTCAAGGCGTTTTTGCTCCTGAAGCAGATAATCATTTTCAGGATTAATATTATTCTTATATTCAGAATGAAAATCCGGCATTTTAATGGCTCTTGTAAGGGTTGATTAAAAGAAACGACCTACCCGACCAAATTTTCTGACCGTTCAGGCGGGCAAAAATAGAAAAATTAATCGAAAAGCAATGAAATTTTGAAATTATGGGATGCTTAAATTTGAAGAAAAATTATCATTTTATGGTGACGGTAATGGATTCATGGTAGAGTTCATTCATCTTTTTCAGTGTATGAAATGCGTGGGTCAACCAGGGCGTATAATAGGTCTCCAATGAGGTTGCCT
>SCSP01000327.1 GCA_004297845.1 Bacteroidota bacterium
ATGGGTTTGTGTACCGCTGGTTACGCAGGAATCCAATTCGCGCATTGCACGAAGAGAATCGAGAGAGATTTTTTTCACTCCAATGTCTTCCGAGATTATACCCATTGACTTCCCCTGCATGTTCAGAATTTCGAGAGGAACAGCAACGCGATCCAGGAATCCGCTCTCTTTCGCTTTGAAATACTGTTCGTAACGGTATGCCGTGAGTTCGTCAATTTCCTTACGGGAGATCCTGTATTTCCTCGCCACATTGCCTGCAGAGTTCAGCATGGCCTCGCCCGTGGCAGGGTCAAAACCAAAATTATCCCACACATCGCTGATCACTTCAGTGCGCCTGTAGGCCCTTCTTTCAGGAAATACGCCAACCGGAGAATCGCTGGTACGGTCGAACGTGAGGACACCTACCGCTTCGCTGGCACCGCTCTGTATCTGGCCACCGGCAAGCATGATCGCCTGTAATCCGGTTGCGCAGGCCTGTTCCATCTGAAAACCGGGAATTCGCCTGCCCATGCAGGCAGCCACCACGGTTGCATTCCAGAACTTCCAATGCCATGGGACCGTAGAACCAATAATAAGATAATCAAGATGGCGTGTCGAAGTTTTTCTTATTCCAAGAATTCTTGCCATGGATTCTCCCGCGAACTGCCCTATATTTACCTCGGCCAGCGGAGAAGATTGCCAGGCGGGAAAGTAGCTGCTGCCCCAGGTTCCGTAAGGAATCCGGGCATCGGGAAACATTGAATCTGTTTTCTTCATACGCTATAGCGATTTGATGTATTGAACAACTGTTTCAATCTGAGTGCCTGTTGGGAATGCTTTTTTAGCTCCGGTTTTTTCCAGGGCTAAAACATCCTGGGATGGGATATTTCCTCCCACTACCCAGGGTGTTTTAATTTTATTTTCCTTCATTACTTTATTCATGCGTTCGCATAAAACCTGATGTGTTCCGGAGAGTATTGACAAGCCGATAACATCCGCATTTTCTTTTTTTGCTCTTTCAACAATGTCTTCAATGGATTTTCGCAATCCTGTATAAACCACTTTAAATCCATTTTCTTTGAGCGCATGCGCGAGCACTTTCACACCCACATCGTGACCGTCCAATCCGGGTTTTGCTAATAATACTTTCATCTTATTATTGTTATTTTTTTTGTTTGAATAAAATCTTTTGATTGAATTTGTAGAAAATAAATTCCATCCGGCAGATCGCAGGAGATATGAGATGTGGGAGAAGATATGTTGGATTGAAAAATTATTTTTCCGAACACATCATAGATTCTAAGTTCAACATTCCGAACATTGAACACTAAACATTGAACATCAAATTCCCCGCTCGCGGGATTCGGATAAATGCTGATAGGAATTTCTGACGATGGTTCTTCATCTGCCGATAAAAGAATTGCAGGGAGAAGATTAACCGATTTAATTGCTTCCACACTGTCACCCCAGTTATCGAAAAGCATCAAACGGAGGTTGTAAGAGCCGGGAGTCAATCCATTGGTATTCCATAAGGCAAGCGTACTGCTTCTTATTTCCTGCACCACGGCATTATTTACAGTCTTCCAGATTGTATCTCCGGTCTTTTGGTACCAAACGCGCGAACTGCCAAAATCCATCCATGGACTGACATTCGTTTTATCAATCCATGCAGAGCCAACGACAGGTACAACAGAATCCACATAAGCAGTGGAAGGCTGCGAAATAATCGCCATCCATACACAACTTTTTTCATACGGAACCGGATCTTGCGGAAGAGTGCTTTGCACTACTATCAGAACCGAACTTCCAATTGCCGAAGTCATACCGTTGTTCTGGGTGGAATAAGCAAACATTTGTATGGAGTTCCTCTCACTTCTCACATGACTAGACACAGAACAAAATCCGTTAAACAGAGAAGATGTGTCGCTTGAGAAACAATATCCGCCCGAACCATCTACCCAGTAATTTGTGCCATTGACTTTTGAATGGCCGAAAGCACCCACTTCTCCCACGATACATCCGCTGATGTTTATGAAAACAGAATCAAAGGAATAGATGCTCCATGTTTGCAGGGAAGTATTGTTCAGTTGCAGATTCCTGTCGGATAAAGGCGCTGTAAAGTTTGAATAGTTTGAATTATTGACTAATCCGGATACATTGCTCGTATCCGACCCTTCAAACCATAATCCGATAGAACGTATTGTAGAGTTTGATATCGTAATGTCAGAGCCATTGGTGGGCATCATTGCCCATTGAATATTGTAAGAAGTATCAACA
>SCSP01000328.1 GCA_004297845.1 Bacteroidota bacterium
CCGCGCCTGTTGTTCGGGTGAAAAAAGCAACTAATCATAGCGCAGTCTTTGCGTCTATTGATAAAAGCCCGGTGGTATCGGTCAAAAATCAATTGCAGGAAGTTATGGCTTTGACAGATGTTGTGCTGTCAGATTATAGCAATTCTGAATCAGGTAAAACAGGTTACATACAGAAAAAACTTAACCGAAAAGCAAATCGCATGTTCATGCGCGGAGATGCCCCTGCCATTGTACTTATCCTTTTGTGCATTTTCCTGCCTCCTGTGGCTGTAGGTATTGTGAATGATTGGGGTTCAAAATTCTGGTTTGATATCCTTTTAACTCTGCTGTTTTATTTTCCGGGTATGATCTATGCGTTCTTTGTCTGCTTTGGCTAAATACTTACTATAAATGAGAAAGAGAAAGTCCTGATGGTAATACTATCAGGATTTTTTTAATTTTAAGCGCGAAAAACATCAAAGCGCCAGTATCTTCATCATCCCCACCAGGTCGGGATGCAGTTCATCGAGGTGCTTTACGGCATTCTCAAACGGTGTGTAGGTTATTTTGTTGTTGATGATCCCGATCATCGTACTTTTCTTTCCGTCCATCAAGGCCTCCACAGCCGAAAAACCCATGCGGGATGAATTTACCCGATCCATGCAGGTAGGATTTCCACCTCGCTGAATATGTCCTAATACAGAAACACGAATATCATAAAAGGGTAATGCCTTTTTTACTTCTTCAGCAACTTTCATCACACTTCCGGTTCCTTCCTGTTCCGAGACGATCACAATTTTGGATGCTTTGTCTTTTCTTCCATCTTTCAAATGCCGGATTAGCTGTTCCATGTCTGTCTTGGCTTCCGAGATCAGAATAGCTTCAGCGCCTGAGCCAATGCCGCTCCTCAGTGCAATTAATCCCGCATCTCTTCCCATCACTTCCACAAAAAACAGGCGGTCGTGGCTCTCGGCTGTGTCGCGTATTTTGTCAACCGCTTCAACAACTGTATTTATTGCGGTATCATAGCCGATAGTAAAGTCCGTTCCTATAAGGTCATTGTCAATAGTTCCCGGACATCCTATAAAAGGGATAGAGCAAATTGAACTGAATTCCAGCGCACCTTTAAAAGTTCCGTCACCTCCGATCGCTATCACTCCTTCTATCCCGTTCTTTTCAAGATTTTCTTTTGCTTTTTTCATCCCGGCAGGGGTCATAAATTCAGCACTCCTTGCTGTTTTCAGTATCGTGCCTCCTCTCTGTATAATTCCGGAAACAGATTTTGCGTTCATAGGAATAAATTCGCCTTTTATCATTCCATCATATCCGTGCAAAATGCCTGTTATCTCTAATTTGTGGAATAGGGCAGTGCGAACCACTGCGCGCAGGCAGGCGTTCATGCCGGGGGCATCTCCCCCTGATGTGAAAACAGAGATTTTTTTCATAGCGTAAAGGTGTATATTTTTTCAACAAGACCTAGTCTAAACCTTATTTTATACTTTTGCTAACTATAGTTTCAAAATACATAAAATGAAAAAAATACTTTTTTTAGTCTTTTTTTTAGCGCCATTTCTGTTTTTACAGGCGCAGACCAAGATCAACAACATCACTTTTCCGGATACTTATACTTCCGGAAAGGATAAATTGCTGTTGAACGGTGGAGGCACCCGGGAAAAATACTGGATGGATATGTACGTGGGAGCGCTTTACCTTCCTGCGAAAAGCAAGGATGCGCCTGCGATTGTTTCAGCGAATAATTCCATGGGTATACGCCTCTGCATTGTGTCCGGGCTTATTACCAGCGAGAAGATGACCGAAGCGGTGAAGGAAGGCTTTAGAAAATCAACAGAAGGAAAACAGGATGCATACAAAGACAAGATCGCGCAGTTCCAGAAAGCATTCAGTGAAGCGATTAAAAAAGGCGATGTGTTTGATATTGCTTACGCAGATGAAACAATCTCCATTTACAAGAACAATACGCTGAAAGCCGAGATACGGGGACTGGATTTTAAAAAGGCGGTGTTCGGAATCTGGCTTGGCAAAGAACCTGCGGACGAAGACCTGAAAGAAGGAATGTTGGGAAATTCTGACTGAAAACTACTCTTTTTTCAGATTAAGCAACTGAACGCCTAAAAGGCTTTCAAGCATTGAAGCATCCTTTCCATTTCCACTTCCGCTCATGTATGTACTTGGTAAAACTAATTTAGATAATGCTTCTGCTACGCCTATTTTGGTATCCTTATCGAACTGAGCCCTTTGCTGAGGCGTTAAACCGGCCGAAACCATTTTCGAGTTTTTATAATATTCGGCATCGGCATCGGTTTTTACTCTTTGTGCCTGTAATATAGCTGTTTGTGCCTCCAATTCAGCTACTTCTTTTTGCTGTTGAGCCTGAGTTACTGCCTGGGCTTTAATTACTTCCTGTTCCCATTTCGCTTTTGCAGAAGCTGCTTTACCCTGCAATTCGGTGGTGATTGCATCTTGCTCAGCTTTTTTGGAGTTTGCGATGGCAGTTTGCACCTGCATATACGCCTGCTGCTGAACTTTAATTTGGTTTTCTACTTCTGTATCGTAATCGATGGAATTCAAAGCCAATCCCTGCAGGCTGACATTGTATGTTTTTACGGCTGAAGTTTCCTGGCGCTCGGGCGTATTATTTTTCTGAACAATTTTAACTACAGTAATGGTTTTATCCGTGTTCATCAAGTCATCATGTACTTTAATGTCTTCCTGTTTTGTACGGTACACTCCATTGATAGATTGATCCTCGATATAAGAAAGCAGATCATTTCTTTTTTCAGCGGAGGATTCCTTGGAGGACATAAGCGGACCGGTCATGTATACCGATTTCGTCACTACCTGACGGATAAGCTGCTGTTCAATAGATAACTGGGAACCAAAATCCGTATGTAGTTTAAGAATTGCCTTTTCATCTGCCGGCATATACCAGCGTACAGAGCCGGAGATTTGTGCATGGCCTCCGTCATTGAAACGAATTTTAATGGATTGATCCTCTTTTGTATCTCCTTCATCGTGTTTACTGCTAAACCAAAACTGATTTGATTTTTTGTAATGACTGGCGGTTCCAAACCCTTGCATGACGGGACCCGGTGAAGTATAGATTGTAATCTTTCCGGTGAAAGCGCTTTGAATGATGACAATCTCTGAGTTATCCACGTTCTCCACAATTTTTCCGGAAAACAAGAGAAATAGTACGACCAACAATCCTATCCCAAGGATCAATGTTTTTTTGAGTGTAAAATTTGAAAAGATACCTTTAACGTTTTCGTTGATGTTCTGTAACATGATTTTTTATTTATTTTATTGTGATTATTTGAGAAGATCATCAGATTCCTTCTTTAGTTCCTTAGCAGTTTTGTAATTTTTTGTCACTTCGTCCTGCACCTCCTTTACTTCTTCAACAACTTCTTCAACTTTTTCTTTTGTTTTATGCACCTTTTCTTCTAAGGGGGAGTCCGGATCAGTTTTCTTTGTTTCAGTTTTACCGGGATCTTTTACTTTTCGGAATGAACCGAAAAGGGGTTTATTAAATATAATAGGAATAAAAAATTCCGTAATGGATATCAGCACTATAACTGCCAGAATAATTATTTCAAGTATGACCCACATATTGATTTTATTTAATATAAACTAATCCCGTAGTGCGAAGATACAGAAAAAGGGCAACTCTAAAACGCCCTGCTAATACCCACCAGCCACCTGAACTTAACGTATTCGTTTTCTGTGGCAGGTATGCGGTTCAGGAAGAAGGGCATGTCGAAACGGATGGTTAGCGGGTGAACCGTTTGCAGATCACCCCACTTTTTGATGGTGAGTGCAGCGCCAAGCCCGGCATCGGCACGGAAATCGGCCAGTTTGAAATCTTCGGTAGCTGCATTATAATTTATAACTCCAATATCTCCGAATAAGTAGGTGTTCAGCTTAAAAGTTTTCTTCGCCCATTTGATTATTCCGTTCTGGTCGGTAATGCGTATAAATCGGAATAACTGATCGAACTCCAGTTCTGAATTTATGGCAGCTCCGCTGTTTCCCCGATAAACGAATCTTACACTTCCGTTCTCTGTTTCTTCCGGAACCAGATAGCCGGCATATCCGCGTAGATTCAGCCCGCCCCCCATCTGAAAGGAATTTGTATTGGCACCGTATCCCATCCAATCCGAAGGGAAAAATGCTGCAGAGCGGACAAATTTATTGTCTTGTAACTCTTCCGGGCTTGCTCCGGCCAGGTACAGGGCTGATTCTTTCGGAATGTTGGATCCGGTTCCGTACTGGGCAATGGTACGGGTATTGAAATTGAATTTTCCCAGCCTGTTTTTATTTATAACCGATAGGCGGATATTTGCAAAATCATAATCGCTCATTACGGTGGAGGAACGCAGGTCAAGATTTATTTTTCCGGTTCCGCGTTTGTACGTGTAGGCATGTTCGTATCCTAATAAAACCGAGTTATTAAGTTTGCCTGCATCCCAGTCATTTGGGTTTAGCAGATAATGCAGGTCTTCGGTACGCTGCCGGATCATGGATTTAAAAGTTCCGTATATCTTATTTTCATTTTCCTTATCGCGTTTTTCAAATCCTGCGGTGTAGGCATTCAGCCCGTCAAGGTATTTTGCCGAAAAATTAATGGAGGAGTATTTTGCAAACCAGTCTGTGGCTGTTTTGTAATTGAGGCGGAAGGACATACTGTTAAAATCATTTTTCCCAATGCTGGTATCAATGCTGCCCTGTCCGAGCCCGGAGTTGATCCAGATGTTAGCATCAAATAGGTCATAATGGTCTACAAAATTCCCGTTGAGGTGAACCCCGGCTTTCAGTCCGTCAAAACGGTTGTACCAGATATCGGGCCTGGAGTATAATTCATAATGTGTCCAATCAGGATAGTTCACAACCTTAGAATCAAAGAAATAATTTGTCTCGGCAGGGAAGCGGTTATTTCTCATGTCTATATCCGCCAGCCGGTTGCTTGGGTCAATCACCACTTTTTTTATTCCCTCAGGAATTTTTACCCGCGCTTCATAGCTTGGCTGTATCTTGTCCCAGCCAAACCATTTTGGCAGAACGGTGGTAGCATCGGCTTTTTTAACGTACCATGTGTTCGGAATATGAAATTTATGCGTGGAATCTTTTTGGTCTGTCACCGTGAAATCGATGGGCATCTGCATTGGTCCTTCCCGCTCAAAAGTAATGGTATATTCTCCCGGCAGGTTTTCGGCTTTCACGGATTCAATTTCATAGTTTATCGTCTTGGATGTTTCCAGCCACTGGTCAAAGAACCAGTTAAGGTCAGCATGCGTATATTGAATGATGGAGTTGCGGAAATCTTCGGGGTAGGGGTGGGCTATTTTCCATTGATCAAAATAATGCTGTATGGCTTTCAGGAATAATTCATCGCCCAACACATATTGAAGATTGTAAAGCATGACAGCTGTTTTGAAGTACACATTGCGGTAGCCTCCCCCATGTCTCAATGCCGTTCCAAAATCGTTAGAATGTCTGTTGATGTTTGTTTCCTCTCCTTTGATGGCATCAAGCATGTATGGGGTATAAGCCTCGCTGTTTCGTATGTAATCTGGTTGTGTGAACTCCTTTACGTATTTTGATTCCGTTTCCGTTTCCAATCGGATTTTTCCGTCAATTTTTTCGTAGGCCCAGCAGGTAAGGAACTGGGTAAAACCTTCATCCATAAAAGCCCGGTAGGTTTCGTTGGTTCCTATCATTCCAAAAAACCAGTTGTGGCCCACTTCGTGTGCGATCAGGTCGCGGTAATTTGGATCCCAGCCACCGTCCAGCGTGAGCATAGGGTATTCCATGCCGTCTTTTGCATCGGCAACCACTATTTTAGGATAGAGGTACATTCCTATATCTTCGGAATAGGTTTGAATGACCTTAGCAGTATATTCTGCAGCATTTTGCCATCGGGCTGCCACGGGTTCCTGGGCTAAAGCAATTACTTTTACCACCCCCTCTGCCCGATCTTCGTTCCCCGCCTCTGGCAGTCCCGAAGGGGGAGAAACTCCCTCTCCTTTGGAGAGGGTGGGGGCGAGGCGTAAAGTAACCTCACCAATGCGGTAAGTAGGGTCCGCTGTAAATGCAAAATCATGCACATTAATGGCATGGTATTTCCATGTTTTCCGCTGAGCGCTGTCGTATGGAATGATAATTGAAGGAGCAGAGAACATAGGCTTGCCCTTAAAATTGCTGAGGTCTAATTTTTTTCGAAGTTCATCAGGCATTGCTTCATTTTTATTGATGAGTTCTCCTGTAGCTTCTACAATATAATTGCTGGAAAAGGTAAGTTCCACATCGTAGGTGCCGAAATCACCATAGAATTCCTTTTCTATATGCTGGTCTGTCTCCCACCCAAACTTGCGGTCATAAACCGCCATGCGCGGGTACCAGTGAACACCGTCAAAATGCTTGTTTCCGAACACATTGAATGTCTTCATTCTTCTGCGCTGGGTGCCGGTATCAAAATAGGAATTGAAGGAAATGCTGAAAGAAACGGAATCGTTCGGTAAGAGAGATTTAGTGAGCCAAACCCTTACAAGTGTATTATCCGTTTCGGTTTTGAGCGCAGCACCATTAGTGGTTAATTTTAAAATCTCAGTGTTTTTTTTCTGTGCTTCATACGTTCCGTATTTTGGAGTAACACCGTTTTCCCGTGTCATCTTATCAAAATAAGAACCCGGCTGAAAGGCGTTTTGGTAGAGATGAAAATAAACGAAAGTTAATGTATCGGGAGAGTTGTTGTAGTAAATAAGGTCTTCCGTTGCCGAAATGATATTCGTCTTTTCATCAATATTCGCTTTGATCTTGTAATGCACATCCTGCTGCCAGTAGCCGGCAAAAGGGGGTGTGTTTTTCCAGTAGTGCGGATTGGAGGAGGAACGGTAATCTTGAGAAAGTAAGAAGTAAGAAGTAAGAAGGCAGAAGGATAGGAAAACAGTTTTTTTCATGATAAAATATTACTTGCGAAGATAAATAAATACTATTCGCAACGAAGAATGAGAAAGCATTAACGCAAATGCGCAGAACGGTATAAGGTAACAGCCCCAATATGCCCCAAAAAAATAAAAATTCACGCATACCCCCATGCCTTATATCTTTATTTCCTCTTACACGTAACCTTCTTGACGCTTTTCCGTAAATTCGTACTGAAGTCGGTGCAATCATATTATAAATGGAACTACTTCTACTCACATTTTTTACGGCTTTTGTAGTCGTTCTCTTCTCAACGCCTTCGCTCATAAAGGTGGCCATACTGAAGCGTCTTTTTGACGAACCCACAGAAGAAAGAAAACTTCATAAACGGGTTATTCCGACCATCGGGGGCGTTATAATTTTTGCCGGAACATTTTTTTCTTTTGTATTGTGGTTTCCTTCCGACTCACTTCTCAACATTGATGTAGGAAACTCCAGCTACCTCAAAAATGCGCTCGCACTCGAAGTTACAAAGTCGGCATTAAATGATTTCAAATACATTCTTGCAACCGTTTTGGTACTGTTTTTTGTAGGCGTTAAAGATGACATTATCGGAACCTCACCCATTAAACGCCTGGCAGCGCATGTGATCGTTGCGCTCATCATTGTGCTCATGGCCGATATACGCGTGAAAAGCATGCAGGGGATTTTCGGGGTATATGAGATTCCCTATTGGTCCAGTATCTTCATTTCGCTGTTTGCGACCATCGTGATCATCAACGCGTTCAATTTTATTGACGGGATTGATGGGCTTGCTGCCGGGATTGGCTGTATAGCCGCTACCATATTCGGGATATGGTTCTATATGGCGAATGATATCGTGATGTCCCTTCTCTCCTTTGCGCTGTCCGGATCGCTGTTTGCGTTTTTGTTTTTCAATTTTTCTCCTGCTGCCATTTTCATGGGAGACTCCGGCTCCACCACTATCGGGCTGATGCTTTCTGTTTTGGCCTTGAAAGCCATCGAAACTCCGAATGCAGAAGTAAGTAACACTATCATCAGTGAAGTGCAGCGTCCAATTTTTGTTATGGCTGTGCTTTCTTATCCGCTCATTGACACACTGAGAATCTTTGTTTACCGCACTGTTAAAGGCGTATCTCCATTCGAAGCCGACCGCAATCATATCCATCATGCATTGCTGAATACCGGCATGAATCACCCATCTGTTACCCTCACTTTGTATGCCGCTAATCTGTTTGTCATCGCTCTTGCGGTGGCTTTCAGAGGATTATCTCCGACAGAGTCTTTTGTTGTTGTATTCTTAATTGCCGCAGCCCTCGCACAACTCCCCTTCTTTTTCAAAAAGAAAATGCCAGTCAGGGAAAACCCTAAGAACGGGTCAAACGGAAATGGTCATAGCAAAGTAAGCGAAGAAGCCAGAAAAAAATTATTTCACGAAGATGAATTTTAGCTGCGAATAACTAATCTGTACGAATTTACGAATGAGAATTTTCTGCTTTCTGTCTTTTGCCTTCTGTCTTTTGCCTTCCATTCTTTCATTCTCACAAACAAATCAAAATCTTACTTTGTTCAGAGAAAGAAATCTGATGCTTGAAAAGTATTTGAATGGAAAAGATTACAACACCCATACTTCTCTAAGGCCATTCATCAATTCTTCGGAATTGCAAGTTATAAGCGACTCAATCCAAATGAGCATGAAACGGAGATCGGATACTCTTTTGCGATCATCCAACTTGATGCAAAATGGCTCCCGCAACAGAATATCTGTTACAGGGCTATTCGATGCCTGTATTGGCTATGAACAATCCACCAAATCAGACACTAAACTCCAGCCTGCCGGAGGATTAATGTTCGAATTAAATCTGAAAGAAAAAATCACTTTCAGCAGTACATTTATTTCCGGAAACTCGGCTTTTCCGGCTCACATCAATACATTTATCAACTATACGGATGTAGTACCCGGCATAGGCTCTGCCTACTTGTCAAAAAATGGATTCTCCTATCAGTATTACGCAGGCTATCTCTCTTACTCCCCAAATAAAACATTTAATTTTCAGGCCGGAAAAGACAAAAACTTTTTTGGAGATGGTTATCGCTCGCTTTTCCTGAGCGATGTTTCCAATTCATACCCATTCCTGAAAGTTTCAACAACAGTTTGGAAATTAAAATACGTGAGCCTTTTTACCTGGATGAAGGACGTTACTAACCCTTCGCATTTGAAAAAAGATTTTTTAAATAAATACGGCACCTTTCACTACATAAGCTGGAATGTCTCCAAGCGATTCAATGTTGCTTTGTTTGAATCCATCATCTGGCAGGGAACAGATTCCAACCGGGTAAGAAATTATGAGGTGAACTATCTTAATCCTGTCATTTTCTTCCGCCCGGTGGAATATTCTCTTGGCTCATCGGACAATGCTTGTCTGGGAGCCTCTTTCAAAATAAAAGTGGGAGAAAGGTACCGCCAGCAGTTTTACGGACAGATCATTCTTGATGAATTCTTACTGAAAGAAGTGCTTGCGATTTTTAAAAAACTTGCTCATCCAACGGATCCTTCCATAAAATACGGATGGTGGGCTAACAAACAGGGACTACAGTTTGGCTTTAAGAGTTTTGATCTGTTCACGATGAAAAATTTAATCTTTCAGACCGAAATTAATGCCGTTCGCCCCTACACATACACCCATGGCAGCGTCCAACAAAACTATGCACATTACAATCAGCCCCTTGCACATCCGCTGGGAGCCAACTTTGCGGAATCCGTGTCGTTTTTGAATTATCAACACAAGAAATGGTTGTTTGAAACAGAATTCCTCTATGCGATGTATGGAAAAGATGAGAATGGAAAAAACTACGGTCAGAATATTTTTGAATCTTACAGCACACATCCGAATGAATACGGGAACAAATTTTTCCAGGGGTTGAAAACCAATTTGCTTTATACTAAATTAAAGATCGGGTATTACTTTATTCCCACCGCTAATCTGATAGCCGAAGCAGGCGTAGCAGTCAGGCAGGAAAAAAATTCTGTTTCATCTGTCGGATCGAACTTCATTTTTATTGGCATCAAGACAGGCATCATGAATCGATATTCCGATTTTTAATTATTCCGACATGAACTTTGTTTATTAATGTCTTTTTTACCTGTTTTTGGATGTTTTTTTGTTAATAATTCATTAAAAATCATTCTATTAACCTTTCTGTTTTTTTGTTTGCTTTGCCTTTTTATCTAAACCAACTAACCCCCTTACAAAATGATTAAAATTACCATTCAACACCAAGAGATATATTCACGAGGCGAGTTGCTCTTAAGAACTTTTTTTGGAGGATTGTACATCCTTCTGCCTCATCTGTTTTTGATGATGTTCTGCCAAATATGGGCAGGGATATTATCATTTATTGCCTGGTGGGTAGTTCTTTTTACCGGAAAATACCCTCAAAGTTTTTTTGAATACCAGGTAAAAATGATTCGTTGGAGTGTGCGCCTTAACGCAAGGAATATGAATCTTTCAGATGGCTATCCTTCTTTTTTTCCATCCGGGACAGACGACAAAACGAGTTTTGACATGCCTTATCCCGAAAGCCTGAGCAGAGGATTGCTTCTTGTCCGTGCATTTTTTGGAGTTTTTTATATTTTACTTCCACACGGATTTATGCTGATCTTCAGAGGTATTGCGGCTGCTTTTTTACGCTTTCTGGCTTGGTGGACTATTTTATTTACCGGAAAATACCCTCAAAGCTGGTTTGATTTTCAAGTTGGAACTTTGCGCTGGAGCATACGGGTAAATGCTTATTACACTTTCCTTACGGATACCTATCCTCCTTTTTCAGGAAAAGAATAATGGACACCGGATATCACCCATTGCCTCAACCGGAAGAGCTTCCTCAAAGAGATAAGGAAGATGCAATGGGTGCATATCTGATGATGTTTGCAGCATTAGGTGCCGGTCTGCCCCTGCCTATTATCAACCTCATTGCAGCGGTTATTTATTATTACATCAATAAAAAAGCATCGCGCTTTGTTCGTTTCCATACGCACCAGGCATTGATCTCTCAGATTCCTACCACGTTGATGAATGCGATCGCAGTGTTTTGGGGTCTTCGAATCCTCATCTATGACGACTGGGGCTTCACAAACATCTACAAAGGCTACCTCGTAGCCGTTTTGCTTGCTAACATTCTTTATTTCATTTTTGGTATAATTGGAGCTATAAAAGCAAATAGCGGAAAGATGTATTACCTGTTATTCTTCGGAAAGATATCTTATCACAGTGTTTTTCAAATTCGTCCTGATGAGGATGCCAAAGCGGGTAAACAAGAGAACCTGCCGCCAAAATTTTAAATGAGAAAATCTGTCTACCGAGATTTAATTATTCTTCTCACGATCTTTGTCGCATCCTGGGCTGCGTTCACCTACGTTCCTTGGGGAGATATATTTTCCGCTCCTGATGTCACCGTTTCCATTGCGGACGAAGAAAAACTTGGAAAACTCATTGTTGATTACGGTATCCTGAAAGATCCAACCATCACAATTGTTCGCGACAAAAAAATTGACTCTGTCATGCGTATGGTAACCCATTTGCTGGTTTCAAAGATCGGCAAGACCGATTTCGAATACACCTTCCGCATTATTAAAAGCGATCAGGTAAATGCATTCACGTTGCCCGGAGGGAATATTTTTATTTATACCGGGTTGATAGAATTTTGCGACAGTCCTGAGCACTTATGCGCTGTTCTCGCTCACGAGATTGGTCATGCGGAAAAACGGCACGTTATCAATAAACTGGCAAAGGAATTAGGTCTCTCCTTGTTGTTTTCTGTATTAGGCGGAAATGACAATGTCATGATCTCCGAAATAGGCAGAACGGCAACTTCCACGGTGTTTGACCGTGCGCAAGAAAAAGAGGCAGATGATTTTTCATTTCAATTGATGGAACGCTCCCGGATAAACCCCAAAGCCTTGGCAGCCTTTTTCAGAAAACTCACTGATGCATACGGTGCTTCCAACGAACATCTGGAAATATTACAAACTCATCCCAATAATAACTCCCGTATTAAAGCTTCGCTGGAGTATAAGCCGGACACTGGCTTTGTTGAAAAAAAAATAGATATCGACTGGAGCAACATGGTAAGTACTATCAAAAACTGGGATTCAACACAAAATAATTGACTTCGCGGATGATTATTATCGGGCAAATGTTTTGCATTAGTTTGTATATTCACCCTCGCTAAATTATGTTTGTGCAAAGCAAAACTGCTCCTCCTGTTTCAAATTCGATTACAGTTCCCGGTAAACTTGCCGATTATGCAGCGTTCATCAAGCTTCGCCTTGCCAGCCTGGTGGTTTTTTCCGCAGCGCTTGGATTCCTGATCGTTGCCAAAGGAAATATTGACTGGGCAAAAGTGTCCTGGCTGACATTAGCCGGTTTTCTGGTAACAGGTTCTGCGAACGGCCTGAACCAAATTATAGAAAGAGTAACCGACAAGGTCATGGATCGCACAAGAATGCGACCTGTTCCACAGGAAAGAATGAGCGTTTCTGAGGCAACTATTCTTGCTTCCACTCTTGGAATAAGTGGTCTTATCATACTTTGGATTTTCCTAAACCCCCTCAGCTGCCTCCTTAGCGGACTTTCAATTCTTCTATATGTTGGAGCCTACACACCGCTGAAAAAAACAACTGCTTTTGCTATTTTGGTAGGGGCATTACCCGGGGCGTTCCCTCCTCTGCTTGGTGCAATTTCGGCTACCGATAATTTTGGGAATGTTCCATTTGAAGGATTGGTTCTGTTTGCTATTCAATTTGTATGGCAGTTTCCGCATTTCTGGGCTATTGCCTGGGTGATGGATGAGGATTATAAAAAGGCAGGGTTTCGATTGCTGCCATCAGGGGAAAGGAACAAAGCCAGTGCATTCCAGATCCTTGTTTACACTCTTTTCCTGCTGCTCATGAGCATGGTTCCGGTGTTCTTCGGGATGACGCATACCGTTATTGCTCCCATAATTATCCTTTTCTGCGGACTGTTCTTTTTTTACCAGGCTGTGAAATTATACCGCGACTGCTCTGTAAAATCAGCACGGGAGGTAATGTTCGGATCCTTTGCTTACTTGCCTTTCATTCAATTAGCAATTTTATTCGGATAGATATGATAATTACACAAGAAGAGAAAGACATTATTAGAAGTAAATCAGCAAAACCCATGCTTTATCTGGCTATAGTAGCCATGTGTATGATTTTTGGCGCACTGACGAGCGCTGTGATGGTACGCAGCGGTGACCCTGGATGGATACCCTTTAAGCTTCCTAATATGTTTTTTATAAGTACTGCCGTAATTATTGCAAGCAGTTTGACTATGCTGATAGCTTATTATTCTGCTAAAAAGGATAATTTTTCAGGTATAAAAATTGGCATGATGCTTACTCTTATTTTGGGCATTATTTTTATTGCATGCCAGTTTATGGCATATGATGCTCTCCTGCTGCAAGGAATTTATTTTGGCGGAAGTACAAGTCACCCTGCCGGCTCTTTCCTGTATGCAATTTCCGGGGCTCATCTTGCACATCTGGCAGGAGGTATTATTATGTTAATATATGTTTGTATTAAATCCTTTAAGCAATTATATCATTCAAAAAATTTATTAGGTTTGCAATTATGTTCCATCTATTGGCACTTTCTGGACCTGCTTTGGGTTTATTTGTTCCTGTTCATATACTTTACGCATTGATTTTAAACTTTAGACTCTAACCTTTAAACTCTTCTATGTCACACGCTGTAGCAAAACCGCAAGGATGGGGAGGAGGAACCTCTCCCCTTGGAACAAGCCACGGAAAAATGTTTATGTGGTTCTTCCTTATTTCTGATGCGCTTACCTTTTCCGGTCTCCTGGTGGCATTAGGATTTTTGCGCCACAAGTTTGCTGATGTTTGGCCCGTGTCTACGGACGTTTTTACGCACTTCCCTTTCACACACGCGCACCTGCCACTCATTTATGTGGGTTGGATGACTTTTGACCTTATTTTAAGTTCTGTTACTATGGTTTTGGCTGTAGAAGCAGGACACAGAAAAGATAATAAAGCAGTGTTGTTATGGATGTTCCTGACAATTATCGGAGGCGCTATATTTGTGGGTTCCCAGGTTTGGGAGTGGTGGATTTTTATTGAAGGTTCTGCAGAAGGCGCAATGAGGTGGCAGTTGATTGATGGGCAATGGGTGGAAAAAGCATTCTCGGGGGCTAACCTTTTTTACAATGAATATTCCGTAACCCCGCATTACGCAAATTTCTTTTTCTGCGTTACCGGATTCCATGGATTCCACGTTTTCAGCGGTGTTGTGATCAACATCGTTACTTTCATCATGGCTTACACCGGTGTTTTTGAAAGAAGAGGACATTATGAATTTGTAGAAAAGGTCGGATTGTACTGGCACTTTGTGGATCTTGTCTGGGTGTTTGTATTTACATTTTTCTATTTACTATAGTTTTTAAACTTAAAATCTACTTTATGGAATTTCAAGACGGTTTTCCAGATTACGAAACACTTGCCCAGCACGATAATGAGGCGGGAGTCGGAGTTAGAAAAAAATTAATGAATGTGTTCTGGCTCTTACTGGTTGTTACACTCGTTGAGGTATGTATTGGCTGGTTCTGGCACGATATCCATGCATCCACGCATCTTTCAAAAACATGGCTTATCATTACATTTATCATGTTCACGCTGTTAAAAGCAGGATATATTGTAATGACCTTCATGCACTTGGGTGATGAAAACAAATGGATGCGATGGATGATCTTAGGTCCTTACTCCCTGTTTATCGTATACCTTATTTACATGGTAAACGTAACCGAAGGGAATTATTCCGGAAAGAAAGAACATCGTTCTTTGCTTGACACTCTTCCCCAAAGCACACAGCCTGTGGCTCCTGCACATCACGAATAAGGCGTGAGGATGGAAAAAAAATGAAAAAATCCGTCCTTCTTCTTGTTATCCTTTTGCTTCCTGCTCTGATTTACCTGTTTTTTTCCACGGGGAAACACAACATGATGCATTTGCCTATTTACTATCCTGAAGATGTAAAAAAAACCATGATTGACGGAAAGGAAAAAACAGACACCGTTTACCACACGATTCCTTCTTTTGAATTTATCAACCAAAACGGTGATACCGTAACGGAAAATTATTTTACAAACAAGATATACGCAGCCGATTTCTTTTTCAGCACCTGCCCCGGTATTTGTCCGAAGATGATGACTCAGATGGGCCGGATCAGTGAAGCCAAAAAAGATCAGGAGGATTTTCTTATTATTTCACATACGGTAAATCCCGCACACGATTCAGTTGCCGTTCTTGCCGAATATGCAAAAACGGTTCATGCGGATGCAAAAAGATGGATGCTCGTTACAGGGAATAAAAAGGATATTTATGACATTGCCATTGACGGATATAAATTAGCGGTTGACGAAGACCCGCGCGCACCTGGCGGGTTTCTGCACAGCGAATTGTTTGTGCTGATAGACAAAAATAGAAGGGTACGCGGCTATTACGATGGAACAGATTCAGCTCAGGTAAACAAGCTGATCAATGATATCAGCATTTTATCTGCGGAATACCAATCCAAGGAATCCAAACGGAAGATCATCCAGAAACACGAATGAGCGATAAGAAATTCTTTACGCTGAGCATTGTTGTTTCCGTAATTGTTTTTGCTGTTGTTGTAATTCTGAACATAATTCCCAAACCTGATTATACTCCTCCATTTGTACGGCACCTGCCTTTTTTGAATGCATGCATAAACGGAACCTGTTCTCTTTTACTAATTGCTTCATTTTATTTCATCAAGCAAAAAAATGTTTCGGCACATAAAAAGATAAATATCTCAGCTTTTTTCCTGTCCTCCATCTTTCTTCTTTCCTATATACTCTATCATTATTTTTCGGAAGAAGTAAAGTATGGTGATACAAATCATGACGGAGTCGTTGATATAGCGGAACTATCTGCCACCGGAGGAATTCGCACAGTCTATCTTTCCACCCTCCTTACACACATCCTTTGCGCTTCGCTTATTTTGCCGTTTATCCTGATGTCTTTTTACCGCGGGCTGAACATGCAGGTTGAAAAACACAAAAAAATTGTCCGATGGACTTTTCCAATCTGGCTCTACGTTACGGTCACGGGCGTGATTGTTTATCTTATGATTTCCCCTTATTACTAAATGGAAATAAAGTGTATAAGGGAAACAGGAGATAAACAAACGCTATTCTTTATACCATTATTTCCTGTATTTCCCCTGTTTCCATTTTCGTATCTTTGTCCTATGAAACTCAAAGGCATATACTTATTCGCGGCTGTTGGAATGATCGCTCTGTCCATTTTTCTGGCAGATGATTCTATTGCCCAGTGCTCCATGTGTCGTAAGATCGCTACGGACGGGGCCAATTCAAAAGCAGTCGGTGTTGCCTTGAATAGCGGAATTCTATATTTACTTGCACTGCCCTATTTCCTGATAGCTTTCTTCTTCCGTAAGCAGATTTTTAGTTTTATGCGCACCCTGCGCGTCAAAAAGTAAAAAACAATTATATATATATCCCTTCCGGAGATTCGGCAGGGATTTTTTTAACCTCCCTTTTCCTAAAGGAGAAGGGTTGGGGATGAGGTATGACAGATATAAAAAAAATATTGGAAGAACGTGTTCTCGTCATTGACGGGGCTATGGGTACCATGATCCAGCGTTACAAACTGGAAGAAAAGGATTACCGTGGCGAGCGCTTTAAAGACTGGAAATCCGATCTTAAAGGAAATAATGACCTGCTTGTTTTAACGCAGCCTCAGATCATTAAGGCTATTCACAAGGAATATTTAACTGCGGGAGCTGATATTATTGAGACCAACACCTTCAATGCACAGAAAATTTCCCTGGCCGACTATCAGATGGAATGCCTTGCCTATGAAATAAATCTTGCTGCGGCAAAAATTGCAAAAGAGGCAGTAAAGGAATTTAACAGCCCTGGTCCGAAATTTGTCGCGGGCGCTGTGGGTCCTACTAATCGGACTTTGTCCTTATCTCCTAACGTAAACGACCCCGGATTCAGGGCGGTGAACTGGGATCAGGTTGTTGAAGCATATACCGAACAGGTTCGCGGATTAATTGATGGAGGTGTTGACTTATTATTGATCGAAACTATTTTTGATACGCTGAATGCAAAAGCCGCTTTGTTTGCTATTCAAACCTACTGCGAAAAGATAAATAAGAAAATGCCCGTCATGGTTTCAGGCACTATTACCGATGCCAGCGGACGTATTTTATCAGGGCAAACAGCCGAAGCATTTTTAAATTCTGTTTCTCATGTGGATCTTTTGAGCGTAGGATTGAATTGTGCACTCGGAGCAAAGGAAATGAGGCCTTACCTGGAAGAAATTTCGGATAAATCTCCTTTTTTCGTAAGCGCTTATCCAAATGCAGGATTACCCAACCAGTTTGGCGAGTACGATCAGGATGCACACGAAATGGGCCACCAGATCGAAGACTTTTTAAAATCAGGATTTTTAAATATTGTAGGAGGATGCTGCGGAACAACACCCGCCCATATCAAACGCATTGCGGAGCTGGCAAAGCAATCAAAGCCACGTAGAAGGCCTGTTCCGGATACGCTCATGCGCCTGAGTGGTCTGGAGCCGGTTACACTGCGCCCTGAATCAAATTTCATGAACGTAGGCGAAAGAACTAATGTTACGGGTTCCAAAAAATTCCTGCGTCTTATCAAAGAAGGCAATTACGAAGAAGCGCTTTCCATTGCAAAGGATCAGGTGGATGGCGGTGCACAAGTCATAGATGTGAATATGGACGAAGGCATGCTGGATTCGGAAGAGGCTATGACCAAGTTCCTGAACCTGATCGCATCAGAACCGGATATCGCCCGCGTACCTATCATGATTGATTCTTCCAAATGGACGGTAATCGAAGCAGGATTAAAGTGCGTTCAGGGAAAAGCTATTGTCAATTCGATCTCCATGAAAGAAGGAGAGATGAAATTCATTGAGTATGCACACAAAATAAAACAATACGGTGCTGCTGTGATTGTAATGGCCTTCGATGAAGTCGGGCAAGCGGATACGTATCAGCGAAGAATAGGCATTTGCAAACGCGCTTATGATATATTGGTTAATAAAGTTCATTTTCCGCCTCAGGATATTATTTTCGATCCGAACATTTTCCCGGTTGCAACAGGCATGGAAGAACACCGCCTGAATGCACTTGATTTCTTCAATGCTGCCAAATGGATCAAGGAGAACCTGCCTCTTGCAAAAGTAAGTGGCGGGGTAAGTAATGTTTCATTTTCTTTCCGGGGAAATGATGTGGTACGCGAAGCAATACATGGTGCATTTTTATATCATGCTGTCAAAAATGGCATGGACATGGGGATTGTAAATCCATCTCAGCTTCAGGTGTATGATGATATTCCAAAAGATCTTTTAGGACTTGTTGAAGATGTTCTGCTGAACCGCAGAGATGATGCCACAGAGCGATTGGTAAATCATGCTGAAACTTTAAAAGGAGTTGCCGGACAAAAAACTGAAAAGGATGAGGAATGGCGTAAAGGAACTGTTGAAGAACGATTGAGCCATGCCCTTGTAAAAGGATTGGTAGAATACATTGATGTGGATACGGAAGAAGCAAGAGTCAAGTTCGGCAGACCCCTGCATGTGATTGAAGGTCCTTTAATGGCCGGAATGAATGTGGTGGGTGATCTTTTCGGAAGCGGAAAAATGTTCCTGCCTCAAGTGGTAAAGAGCGCGCGGGTAATGAAAAAAGCTGTCGCGTATCTCGAACCTTATCTGCAAGCCGAGAAAGAAGCCAATAGAAAGGCGGGCATCGTTGGTGATGGCAGACAGAACGCAGGAAAAATATTAATGGCTACAGTGAAAGGCGATGTACACGATATCGGTAAAAATATTGTGGGAGTTGTATTGGCCTGCAACAACTACGAGATCGTTGACCTGGGTGTAATGGTTTCCTGCGATAAAATATTGGAAGAAGCCAAGAAACATAACGTGGATGTGATCGGCTTGAGCGGACTTATCACTCCCTCCCTGGACGAGATGGTGCACGTTGCCAAGGAAATGGATCGCCTGGACTTTAAAATTCCGTTGATGATTGGTGGCGCCACTACTTCAAAAATTCATACAGCGGTGAAGATCGCACAAAACTATTCCGGACCCGTGGTATATGTGAACGATGCCAGCAAATCGGTACCCGTTGCCAGCAGCCTCATTTCCAAGGAACTGAGAGTGCCTTTCATTGCCGAGATCAATAAAGAATACGAGCGGGTGCGTGAGCAGAATAAAAACTCGCAGTCGGCAAGTAAATTCATCTCTATTGCAGATGCACGTGCCAATAAATTAAAAATAGATTGGAAGAAAACAAAAATTACGAAGCCCGCATTTATTGGCAATAAAGTATTTGAAAATTATTCGCTGACCGAGATTGCAAAAAATATAGACTGGAGCCCATTTTTTCATAGCTGGGAACTGACCGGAACCTATCCTAAGATACTCCATGATCCCGTAAAAGGTACGGAAGCTAAAAAGCTATTTGATGATGCTCAGGGAATGCTCAAGAAGATCATCGCTGAAAAATGGCTTCAGGCAAATGCAGTGATTGGGTTTTATCCTGCATATTCAGAGGGGGATGATATTCATCTTACCCAACCTCACCCTAAATCCCTCTCCAAAGGAGAGGGATTTTCTAAGCAAAATATTGTATTTCACACTATTCGTCAGCAAACCAAAAAACCTACCGGGCAATTCAATATTGCGCTGGCTGATTTCATACAGCCCACCTCACCCCTAACCCCTCTCCAAGGGAGAGGGGAAGCAGCCCCTGAAGAAGAGGGATTTTCTAACCCACGATACTTCACCACTGATTCAAAAAAATGGAAAGCACTTCATAAGTATGCAAAAAGCATGAGAAAGGAGCAAACAGAAGCAGAAAATTTTCTGTGGCAGTTGCTGCGGAACAGACAATTAAAGGACAAATTCAGGAGGCAGCATCCTATCGATCAATTTATTGCAGATTTTATTTGTATTGAAAAAAAATTAATTATCGAAGTAGATGGCGGTATTCATAATGATACTGATAGTA
>SCSP01000329.1 GCA_004297845.1 Bacteroidota bacterium
GGATGCGCTTGTGATGAACATTGATGACCTGCTATGTGTGGGCGCTGTGGATAATATGCTTGTATCCACCACCATCGGCAGAAATAAGAATCTGGTTCCCGGTGAAGTTATCTCGGCCATCATCAATGGCGTGGAAGAATTTCTGGCAACGATGCGCTCATACGGACTCAAAATTCATTCCACCGGAGGAGAAACTGCCGATGTGGGGGATGTTGTTAAAACCATCATGGTAGATTCTACAGTTACCTGTAGAATGAAAAGGAAAGATGTGCTGGACGAAAAGATCAAGGCAGGGGATGTGATTATAGGTTTTGCCTCTTTCGGAAAAGCAAAATATGAAAGTGAATACAACGGGGGAATGGGAAGCAACGGACTTACTTCAGCGCGCCACGATGTGTTCTCAAAGATATATGCTGAAAAATATCCCGAGAGTTTTGACGGGGCAATTCCATGGGAAGTGGTTTACTCCGGAACAAAAAAAATTACTGATCCTACGGAGGTCAGAGGAGTTGATGTAGGAAAATTAGTTTTATCTCCGACACGTACGTATGCACCTATAATAAAAGCTATCCTTAAAAAACTCCCCTCCCCTAAAGGGGGAGGGACAGGGAGGAGGTCGATTCACGGCATCATTCACTGCTCCGGAGGCGGGCAAACCAAAGTGCTGAAGTTTGTAAATGGAGTACATATTATTAAAGACAATTTATTTGCCACTCCTCCCCTTTTCAAACTCATCCAGCAGGAATCAAAGACTGAGTGGGAAGAAATGTACCAGGTATTCAACATGGGACATAGAATGGAAATATATACGGACAGAAAATCTGCTGAGAAAATAATTGCAATCTCTAAGTCATTTGGCGTTGACGCACTGGTAATTGGCAGGGTTGAGAAATCTTCTGATAAAAAAAACAGGCTTACGATTAAAAGTCAGCACGGAGAATTTATATATACGTAATTATTAAAACTTCACTCAACCTGGCTGTTCCCCCTCTCTTGAGGAGAGGGGGTCGGGGGGAGAGGTCCTATGTTAAGCAAACTATCACATGTCAACAACCGCTACGAAGAACTGGAAAGGCTTCTTTCCGATCCTAAAACTATGTCGGACATGAGGCTTTTTGCCAAACTGAACAAAGAATACAAAGACCTGAAACCCATTGTTGCTGCCTACCATCGCTACAAAAAGATAATCGAGGATATTGACAGCTCGAAAGCCCTCCTGAAAAACGAGAGAGATGCAGATTTGCTTTCTATGGCAAAAGCGGAAATCGAAGACCTCAGTCCCAAAAAAGCACAGCTTGAAAACGATATACGGCAACTGCTGGTACCAAAAGATCCGGAGGACACGAAAAATGCCGTGTTGGAGATACGTGCAGGAACGGGTGGGGATGAAGCAGGTATTTTCGCTGGAGACTTGTATAGAATGTATATGCGGTACTGCGAAAAAAAGAAATTGAAATTTGAAACCGTAGATTTTTCTGAAGGCACCATGGGAGGATACAAAGAAGTGATTGTGAAAATAACAGGAGACAATGCCTACGGTACCTTAAAATTTGAAAGCGGGGTGCACCGCGTGCAGCGTGTGCCTGCAACAGAACAGCAAGGGAGGGTTCATACTTCTGCTGCAACCGTGGTTGTGCTTCCCGAAGCGGAAGAAGTGGATGTAAAGATTAATCCGGCAGACATAGAAATTCAAACCTCCCGTTCCAGTGGTGCAGGCGGGCAGAATGTAAATAAGGTAGAAACCAAGGTGATGCTCACACACAAGCCATCGGGTATCGTGATTACCTGCCAGGAAACCCGCTCACAGGTTGACAACCGCGAGCGCGCTATGGAAATTCTGCGTACAAAACTTTACGAAATAGAGTACACAAAAAAAATGGGCGATATCGCTCAAAAGCGTAAAACCATGGTATCCACCGGTGACCGCTCTGCCAAGATCAGGACCTATAATTACGCACAAAGCCGTGTTACTGACCACCGCATTGGACTCAGCTTTCACAACCTTCCTACTTTTGTAGGCGGAGATATTCAGGAAATGATCGATGCCCTGCAATTAGCCGAAAACGCAGAGCGCTTAAAAGAAGGCTCGGTAGCGTAACCAGCCGCGTTTGGAAGATGGTGTTGACTGTTAATTCCCCCTTCAAAGGGTGTGTCCTGACGCTCGGGTGTATGTCAAAACTCACATTCTCATACTCCCCTCTCCCCGAGGAGAGGGGTTGGGGGTGAGGCGATAAAAGTGAGTTTTGACATGCACCCTGACGCTCGGGTCAGGACGGAGGATGTTAGGTTTGTAATACATTTGTATTAAATATGACACGCCAAGAGCTCTACCAAAATATAAAAAAGAAAAAATCCTTCCTCTGTATCGGCTTGGATACGGATTTGAAAAAAATTCCACGTCACCTTCATTCTTTCTCCGACCCGATCTTTGAATTTAACAAGCAAATCATTGACACGACTCATGATTTATGTGTCGCGTATAAACCAAATACCGCCTTTTACGAATCTATCGGAAGCGCAGGATGGGAATCACTCGAAAAAACTGCCGACTATTTAAAGAAGTTTAAAAATATTTTCACCATTGCTGACGCGAAGCGCGGAGATATCGGCAATACGTCCTCCATGTACGCGCAGGCATTTTTCGGATCGATGGATTTTGACGCGATTACGGTTGCTCCTTACATGGGTGAAGATTCTGTTACTCCGTTTTTGCAGTACGAAGGAAAATGGGTAATTCTTTTAGCGCTCACGTCCAATAAAGGAGCAAGCGATTTCCAAACTACCCCCCTCTCCCTGAGGAGAGGGGTCGGGGGTGAGGCGAAAGAGGCGAAATTATTCGAACAGGTATTAACTACTTCACAGAACTGGGGCAGCACTGATAATATGATGTACGTAGTTGGCGCTACAAGAGCCGAAATGCTGGCGGATGTTCGTAAAATTGTCCCTGATCATTTTCTCCTCGTGCCCGGTATTGGCGCACAGGGTGGAAATTTGCAGGAAGTAGTAAAATACGGAATGAATAAAGAATGTGGTCTGATTGTTAATTCTTCACGCAACATCATTTACGCCAGCGACAAGCAGGACTTTGCTGCCAAAGCCAGGGAAGAGGCTATGAAAATGCAGAAAGAGATGGAGAAACTGCTTGAAGCCCGTTAAATGACCTTTTCTCTCTCCTTCGAAGAGAGGCTTTACCTGAACACCACCACTCTTCTGTTGACGGTACCCTGCTCGGTTACTATTTCCACGTTGTAAACCCCTTCGGTGAGTGTGCCGGTGTCAATTTTGTATCTGTGCTGCATTAACCCTCCTTGCCCCCCGGGAGTATTGGTATTGCTCCCTTTAGGGTCGGGGCTAACTTTATACACTTTATCGCCCAGCATATTTATCATATAAATATCAATAGGTGTTTCAAGCGTGGTATTGAACTCAAGCGTGAAACCACCCACAGCAGGATTCGGATAAATATTTACATCCTGCACAGGATCCGCAAGCGAGACAACTCCCAGCGGATTCACAACAATAAGGATGGTTACATTGTTGGAACATCCATACGAGTTTGTTCCCGTAACCGTGTAGGTTGTGGTAACCGTTGGAGAGGCAACTACAGATGCTCCCGTTATTGAACTCAATCCTGCAGGCGGGGCCCATGCATACGAAACCGCATTATAGGCAATGAGTGGCGTGGAGTTGCCCTGAATAATGGTAGTGGTATATGTGTTCGCAGTTACTAATGGAGTAGGGTTGATCGCAAGTATAACGGTATCCGATGGAGAATTTCCGCAACCTGCCGCGTAGTCAGTTACATAGTAGGTGTAAGTTCCCACAGTAGTAACCCCCGTGTTGAACGGACTTCCGATTCCGATCATGTTGATCAGTGTTGCATCGCTGTACCATTGAGGATTTGCTCCGGTAGTAGTTAACATAGCGGAAGTACCGTAGCAAATCGTTAAATTGGCTGCAGCAGGCTTTGCCGGAGTCGCGTTTATGGTAAGTGTTGCAGAATCCGCAGAACTGCTTACGCATCCTGTGAGGCTATCTGTTATGTAATATTTATAAACGCCCACCGCAGTTTGCCCGGTGTTGTAGGAATTTCCTGAGTGAACAAGCGTTGTAAGTGACGCATCACTGTACCATTTCACATTCGTTCCGGTAGAAGTAAGCGCAGGTATAGGATTTCCGGAACAAACCGCCACGTTATTCGCCACAGGAATCGGAGGTGAAAGCATGATTATAAGCGATACCGTATCCTGAACGCTTTCGCATCCTGTTACTCCGTCTTTTTGTGTTACGAAGTAAGTATGAATGCCGGGAGTTGCTTGTCCGGTTGCGTATGAATTACCGGCAAACACAAATGTACCCGATGTATCATACCATTGAACATTGGTTCCGTTAGAGGTGAGATTAGGAATTATTGCCGCAGAACAGACCGCTGCATCAAGTGCTACAGGTTTTGCGGGCAATGGGTTGATGGTGAGATGCACGGTATCCTTCAAACTTTCGCAAGTGGTAACAGAATTGGTTTGTGTTACGTAATACGTGTACGTTCCTACGGCAGTTTGTCCGGTTGCAAAGGTATCGTTCACAGAAACAACGACCAGTAAATTATTATACCACTGAATGTTGTTGCCTGAAGTGATCAGTGCGGGCGCAGGGCTTCCGAAGCAACTGGCTGTATCGTTTACCGAAAGAGAAGCAGGCAACGCATGGATAGTCAGTACGACAGGATCCGAAGGACCTTCTCCGCAACCCGGAGTACTGTCAGCCGCAAAGAATGTGTAACTGCCGGCAGCAGTCAACGCGGTATTGTACGGATTTCCGCTGAACAACTGATTCATGAGCGCAGCATCGCTGTGCCAATTGATGATCGTTCCGGTTGTTGCAACAAGATTCGGAATCGTGGTTCCGAAGCAGGCAGCGGCATCTGCAATAGTTGGTACCACCGTTGGCTGCGTGCTGATAATTAAAAGCACGGTATCTTTCGGACTTGAACAGGTTGTAACGGTATTCGTCTGTGTTACATAATAGGTATAAGTTCCTGCGGTAGTTTGTCCGGTATTAAATGGACTTCCGCTGAACACAGGAGACTGTGTTACATCGTACCATTGAATGCTTGTTCCGGTTGCAACAAGCGGAGGAACAGGATTTCCTGCACACACCGCCACATCGGGAGCTACCGGAGGGGCAATGGAATTGATTGTTAAGATAATATCATCCTTCAAACTTTCACAGATAGTAACTGTGTTGGTTTGAGATGCAAAGAAGGTATAGCTGCCCGGAGCAGTTACGCCCGAAGCGTATGAATTACCTGTTCCAACAGAAGTTCCGG
>SCSP01000330.1 GCA_004297845.1 Bacteroidota bacterium
TTTAATTTTTTCGTTGTATTCATTAAATATTTTCTAAACCAGTTGCCTGCAAGCAAAGCTGCTTCATTCAAAGTACCGGGTTCTTCAAAAAGATGAGTTGCACCGGGTATTATTTCAAATTTTTTTTCACATTTCAGGGCTTTGAATGCTTCCCTGTTCAATTGAATGACCTGGTAATCCAGTTCACCCACGATGAGGAGTGTCGGAGCTTTTACCTGGGCAGCAACATCCATTGCCAGGTCAGGCCTTCCGCCCCTTGAAACTACGGCATGGATCAATTTGGGAAGTACTGCGGCCGCTTTTAAGGCAGAAGCAGCTCCGGTACTCGCTCCAAAATACCCGAATTCAAGATTTGCGCTATGTTTAAACGAAGAAAGGTATTTTGTAGCAATAACCAGGCGTTCAGTAAGCAGGTCAATATTGAAACGATTGTCGTAAATCTCATCTTCCTCTCTTGTCAGGAGATCAAGTAAAAATGTTCCGATATTCCGCTCGTTCAGGATCCGGGCTACAAAATTATTTCTTGGGCTGAAACGACTGCTCCCGCTTCCGTGGGAGAAAATTACGAGGGAAGAACAATTTTCAGGAATGATCAACTCGCCTGAAATACTTTCATTTCCAACAGGAATAAATATTTCATCTTTAAACTTATACTTCATCGTAATTAACTTCTTTTATTGCTTTGATGTTGATTTCTTCTTTTGCCAGTATTGACAACTCTTGATCGGCTTGTTTTTCCTCAACCAGCGATTCATGTAAAAGTTCAGCCACCTTCTCAAGATCAAGCGCACGGGCAAAAGCGCAGGCAGTGCCATATTCGCAAATGAGCAGATGATTTATACGTTGAACTTTTGAAAGGATGGCGGCATCACGCACTTCCTTTAGTGTAATGCGGCTGATGATCTTTTTAGAACTTTTGAGAATCGCCTCCACCGTTTCATTTCCATTTCCTGATTCGCTTTCCCGCATAATGGAAAATATTTCCTCAAATCGAGCAATCTTCTCCTTGGTTTTGTCAGCATATTGATTCAGTTTTCTTCCAAGCTCAACTGAATCCACATCGTCAATCAATTTATAAACTGCTTTTTTCAGTTTACTTTCTGTTTCGTACAAACTGTGAATCTGCTCAGCGAGCAAGTCCATAAGGGTGGTGATTTTTTTCATGATAAATAATTAATTGTGAATATTATTTATTTGCTAATGTATTTTCAGCCCAGGTATTGGGGTATGATGATAGTCACTTAAACAGGTGACTTTAATCACCCCCTTCTGCCACCAGATTTATTGCATTGTGTAAATAATTCTATATGAAAATAAATTCCAATTGCAGTAATTGCGTCACCTCTGGTACAGATTTGGTTTTCCATATTGCCACACCGCTTAACAGCAGTTCCGGTCTTGATCCCATCCTCTCCGCAACAATCCCTACATTTCTAAGATGAAAAGAAGCGGCTTTTGGTGGATTTTTTTTATTTTCAGAAATAAAAAAGGGGATTTTTATTTCTGCTGCTTGAAAGAAAACTTAAATAGTTGACAGACGATACATTTTATTAAGACTACAGAAGTCAAAGGTATCATGCCGGCAATCCAGGTTTCCTGAAAAATATCATCCCTTGAAGTGACAATGGTCATCCCTCCTGCCTCCTTAAAAAGTTAGGTTTACTTCAAATCCAATAAACACGCCCATGAAAATCTTAAAAGAAAACGAAGAGACCGGTTGCTGCAAAAGATTCAATCCCGCTCCCTGGAAGAACAAGGAAGTAAACTTTAACGACAAATTATTCATACATGATCATGTGAAAAGCTTATTTCACATCCCTCTCAATTACGGAAAGGTTATGGAAAGGGTTATGGCAAAAATAGAGATAGCCGGTGCAAAGACAGAGGATGCCCTTATGCTATCGGATGAAAATTCCCTGTGGGGTTCCGAAATTTACGTTGCAGTCAATAAGGATGTTCCCGGATACAAAACAGTCAAGATTCAGGGGAATTATTTATCCAAAGTCTTTGAAGGACCGTTTAGCAATATGGGAAAATGGATAGAAGAAATGAAGAAATATCTGGCAGACAAAGGAAAGCCATTGAAAAAACTCTATTTCTTTTACACCACCTGTCCGGCCTGCGCCAAAGCCTACGGAAAAAATTATACGGTACTATTGGCAGAGGTGTGATCCGTATTGGCAAAACGGTTCAGGAGTGTCAATACGACCAGCGCAGACGGAAGTAGATGCCGTTGCCCAGCGTATGGTACGTCCCTCCTGTTTCGGAGAAGAAGGACTGACCTATCATCGCCACATCCCAATTGTCACTCACCGAAACAGAAAAAGAAGGAAGAAGCACGAGAGTGCAATGATCATCCGAAAAGACACAGGAAAGGCTTCCGTTCACCAAGGGACTGAACCCTTTGCTTACCTGCGCAAAAAAACTATGCCGGAAAGGCATTAGCTTCTTAGGAGACAGAACAGCACCCGTTAATTCATTCACTCCGTACATCAGGCCTTTAGCGCTGCTGTTATACAGATAGGATACCATCACAAAATATTCTTTCTTAAAACTTCGATCCAATGAAACGGTGGCAGAAAGGGCACCTGTAGTGTCTGCTGCATTTTCATAAGGATGAAAATAAGAAGCTTCTCCTTTAAACCCGGTATTCTGAATGTTGCCTGCCCATCCGGTTCCCACTACCATATCCTGATAATATACTCCGGCAAAATTCTGCCAGTCATATTTTTTGAAATTTGTTTTATGCATAAAAGCACCCACCTGTTCTTTTCTATTGTCAGTTAATTTGTATGCTAATTCCAGCGTGCTCACTTTGCCAACATTGCATTGAACCCGCATCGCATCGGTACCGGGCCGCTCTTCGTAATCAAAATCAAAATAATTGAAAGCATTAAAAATATCATTGGGGTTCCACACCAGGTTAATACCCCAGTTGATGCGTTGTCGCCCAAGAGTAATATCCCATTTCTTACCCGACCAGTTGAGCAGGACTCGGTCCAGCATGGTATTGAGCACTACCGAAGTATCGTCCACGATGTTGTACGAAATATCCATCAGACCATTATCGATGTCAACATATTTCCCAAACTGGTAGGTTGTTTTCACCTGTTCTCCGTAAAAAAGACGGTTACGGGCCTCCAGGCGAATGTGAAACTGAGCCGAAATATCCCAGCGGAAGTTGATGCGATTATGAATTAAATTTCCTGTGATAAGCGATTTTGCATTATCAACAAAAGATAAGGACTGCATATCTTTTATAAAACCCTTGAGATGCATACGGGTTACTTTGGGGTTCACAAGCAGAGAATCATCCGCCAACACCGCTGTTGATAGAGTTGATAGAAACAGAAATAACGCCAAGTGCTTCAGCCTGTAAAAAATCATATTTTTATTACCGCTTTTCATCCGATGCAATCTTCCCGTCCACCAAGGTGATTACCCGTCTCGCTTTATCAATTACACGCTGGTCGTGCGTGGAAAAAATAAAAGTCATATTTTCTTCCTTGTTCAACTTAGCCATAAGATCGAGCAAATTAGCTGCCGATTTTGAATCCAGGTTGGCCGTT
>SCSP01000035.1 GCA_004297845.1 Bacteroidota bacterium
CCCAGTTGCAATGAGTGGAACACGTATGTAGAAGAAGTCATTCAGAAAGCAGGCGATGACCGAAAAAAAGGATTGGGCAGCAGCAAGCAGCGCGCCACCAAACCTCTTCGCATTTCGGAAATTGAACAGAACGGAGAAATACGAATTGCGCTTCCCGACAAAGAATTAAACCGGGTGCTGGGCGGGGGGGTTGTTCCGGGCTCTGTGGTTTTATTTGGAGGAGAGCCGGGAATCGGTAAATCCACACTGATGCTGCAAATAGCACTTCACACCCCTCTCCAACTCTCCCCCCAAGGGAGAGGGCAGCAGCCAAATAGCCCGATGAAAGTATTGTATGTTTCGGGTGAAGAGAGTGAACAACAAATAAGAATGCGTGCTGAACGCCTCAATCAGCCTCACCCCCAACCCCTCTCCAAAGGAGAGGGGAGCACAGCAGAGGGAAGCGATGACTGCTTCATATTATCTGAAACAAGTATGCAAAATATTTTCAAGCAGATAGAAATTCTTGAGCCCAACCTTGTCATTGTTGATTCCATACAAACGATGTACAGTGCGCATATTGATTCCGCCCCGGGGAGCATTTCGCAGGTACGGGAATGCACTGCTGAGCTGTTGCGCTATGCCAAGGAAAGCTCTACACCCGTCTTTTTGATCGGACACATCACCAAAGACGGCATGCTGGCCGGACCCAAAGTACTGGAACACATGGTAGATACGGTGCTGCAGTTTGAAGGAGATCGTCACCATATTTACCGCCTGTTGCGCACGCTGAAGAACCGTTTTGGATCTACCAATGAACTGGGCATTTATGAAATGACCGGCACCGGCCTTCGGGAAGTGAGTAACCCTTCCGAAATACTGATTACCGCCCGTGAAGAACCCATGAGCGGTGTCGCCATTGCCACCATGATGGAAGGAGCCCGGCCGATGCTCATCGAAATTCAAACGCTGGTGAGCAGTGCGGTGTATGGAACCCCCCAGCGCACAGCAACAGGCTTTGACGCAAAAAGATTATCCATGCTCCTGGCAGTACTCGAAAAAAGATGCGGATTCAAGCTTGGAATAAAAGATGTTTTCCTGAACGTTGCCGGAGGTATAAAAGTGGAAGACCCCGCCATAGACCTTGCGGTGATTTGTGCCACCTTAAGTTCCAGCGAAGACATTCCTATCTCTCAAAAATTCTGTTTTGCTGCGGAAGTAGGTTTGTCAGGAGAAATCCGTCCGGTAAGCCGGATCGAAAGCAGAATATCCGAAGCCGAAAAGCTGGGGTTTGAACAGATCTTTATATCCAAGTATAACCTGAAGGGATTGAATCAAAAAAACTTCGGAATAAAAATCACTTCGGTAGCAAAAGTGGAAGATGTGTTCAGATCATTATTCGGTTAAAAAATGAAGCAAGTTCCCCTGCCAAAATCAGTATTTGCTTTTTTAAAAAATATTAAGAAGCACAATAACCGTGTTTGGTTTAACACTAACAAGAATATTTATATCGAACAATACGAATCCGTAGTTCACTTTGCTTATGTATTGATTGCAAAAATGAACCGGCACGATAACATTGAAACTCTATCCGGGAAAAAAGCGGTGTTCAGGATATACAGGGATATACGGTTTTCAAAGGATAAATCTCCGTACAAATCACATTTTGGCATTCACTTATCCAGGGCCACAAAATTACTGAGGGGTGGATATTATTTGCACATTGAACCGGGAAAGTGCTTTGTGGGTGGCGGATTTTGGGGACCTACCCCTGAAGACCTGAAACACATACGAGAACAAATAGCCATGGATCCGAAACCACTGCGGAAAATAATCAGCAGCAAAAAATTCAAAACCAACTTCGGAAAACTGGAGGGGGAAAAATTAGTGTTTGCTCCTAAAGGCTTCGAAAAGAATCACCCTGCTGTAGACCTTCTCCGCTACAAACAATTTCTTGTTTCAATACCTATTTCTGATTCAGTAATCACAAGTTCAAAAGGAATAGACGAAGTTGTGAAGTCATTCCGGGCCATGCGCCCGTTTTTCGATTACATGAGCGAAATACTTACAACCAGCACAAACGGAGAGCCTTTACTCTGATTTATTCTCCCCCGAACTAATCCCGTACCAATCCACCTTTCTGGTGAGGTACATGACCACACCCAGTATGATGAACAAGCCGATGCTGCCCAGCAACAGGGAGTAATCTTCCAGCTGCATAAGCGAATAAAAGAATCCGTAAAGCAAAGCAAGCAGCAGAGAAAAAACAGTTGTGAGCTTATTATTCTTAAAGATGTTCTTCGCATAAAGTGTTATCAATGCAAGAATACAAATGCATCCTATCAAGTATGCAGAATCAAACTTCAAATGCTCGGAGATAGAAAGGAGAAGCACGTAAAACAGACAAACGGCAAAGCCAACCAGCAAATATTGAATGGGATGTATGCGTTGTTTATTCAGAACTTCAACAAAAAAGAAAGTAAGGAATGTGAGAATGATAAACATCACGCAATATTTGACTGAACGCGTGGTTTTCTGATATTCATCTATAGGCAGTAAAAGCCTTACACCAAAGGATGCATCTGATCCAACCGCATAGCCATACTCCTCGTTGTTAGGCGTTATGAATGACCCCAGTCCCTGCTGAGGATAATTCCGGTTCAGCTGAAGTACTTTCCAGCTTGCCGTAAAACCTTTTTCATTTACATCGCGTTTATCCGGCAAAAAAGAACCTTCAAAACTCGGACTATCCCAGGTCGAAGCAAGCGATACATTGGTTTCCTTTCCAAACGGCAGAAAATTCAAAGAGGTGCTGCCATTCAAGTTGATATCAAATTCAAAATCAAATTGCCTGCTTTTGGAAAGATTCAACTCAAAACCGGCTCCGGATGAAAAAATATCGTGCGAGGAAAGTCCCGGGCTGAAAGAATACGCAGTATCCTTCGTTTTGAAAATAATTGCATCGTTGATGCCTTTCATATCGGGAATTCCCAGAGAAACAGACGCATCATTGAACATGAAGCTGCTTTCCGGTATGTTAAGCGCTTCAATGTTGGGATTACTGAACTTGCCTTTCACATGCAACTGGGTGTTATACAGAACAACCACATAGATGCCCCTGTAACGTTTTTCCGGAGTAACAGTCCCTGTAATATCCAATTGATCCGGAAGAAAATGTGCATGGCGAATCTGTGTTTCACTCTGACCCTTTTCATCCTTTACTATCACCGTATAAGGAATCGAGAGCACCGGCCCTCCAAACGTCTGCTGCTGCCCCCATTTTGAACTCACCTCCTGGATGGCAGCATCCCGTATGCTTTGCCGTTCATAGATCAGTGATTCAAGCATGGAAGTCGGGATCAGAAGAATTAAAATCAGAATCCCTATAGAAATAAGTTTGAGGGTTACCGATCTTCTTGCCCAGTTGTTCAGGCGTTCAAAAAATGAAAGTTTTTCCATGAGGTGGTTGGTATTAAGAAGACGAAGGTAATTTATTTATCAGGAGTAGTAACACATTGGTCAGAAACACGAAAACCTGAATGGAAATGATATATATTTGCACTTTAAGACTTTCCTTTTGTCTTTATGCAAAAAGTAAAATTCAAATCCACTCCCGAAGAAAACGCTTTTTTTGAAGATGCCCGGACCGCAGTTGCAAATTACTTTAAAGATAATAATATTTCATCTCTCGGCAATTCCGAGATGCTTGCCAAAACTATTTTCTGGCTTTTATTCTGGGCAATTTCCTGGTATGCGGTAATAATTTTCAAAGATAATTTCTGGCTTGCATTCGGTATGGGTGTTGCTTTCATGTTCTCACACGTCATGATTGCATTCAACATGATGCACGATGCAAATCACGATGCAATTTTCAGATCGAAAAGGGCAAACTTATATTTTTCTTACTTAATTGAGCTGGTTGGCTGCAACCGAAAACTCTGGATCTTATCTCACAATCAGGAACACCACACGTTCATCAATGTATATCAACAAGACGGCAACATAGACGGTTACAAAATATTACGGTTTACTCCTGAAGAAAAATTGCTTGCGTATCATAAATACCAATGGTTTTATGCCGCTTTTCTTTATGCCTTAGTAACGGTGAATTATGCCACCCTCAAGGACATCAAAATGCTTTTCAGGTATGTAAAGGAATCAAAACTCACCCTTACTTTCGGCTTTGTTCTTGAATTTATATTTTTTAAACTTCTTTACTACACATACGTTTTCCTGATTCCGATCTTTGTTTTTAATGTGAGCTTCAAACTTATTTTCCTTTATTGGCTTATCGGACATTTCATCAACGGGATTTTTCTTACATTAATATTTGTAACCGGGCATCTTACTGAAAAAGTTTCCTACCCAAAGGCGATTGATGGTGCAGTAAACTGCAACTGGGCCGTCAATGTGGTAAATACAACAGGAGATTATTCTGCAAGTTCAAAATTAGAATGGTTGGTGGGAGGAATTAACATACACGTAGCGCACCACCTGTTTCCAAAGATTTGCCATGTACATTATAAAAACATTGCGCCAATCATTAAAGCCTCCGCCATTAAACATGGGCTGGCCTATCGTGAAATTCCAAGTTTTTGGAAAGCAATGAGGTCTCATTTTATCCTGCTGAAAGCGCTCGGAAGGCCGGATTTCAAATAACTTTGTTTTCTTTCCCCTGCATACTCACCAAGTAAACTCCTGCAAAAATCAGGAGAGCGGAAAATACTTTTTCCCAAGTCAACGTATCATTTCCAAAAATAAAAATAGTGAGGAGCGCTGTGAGAAACGGCTGCATATAAATGTAGGCGCTCGCTATGGAAGGAGAGAGTTCTTTCAGAGCAAGAGTATTTAAAAGATAAGCGACAAAGGTGGTAAACACAATCACAAATCCTGCATAGAGAATTATTTTCATTGATAGGTTCTGCCAGTCAAAAACAATTCCGTCAGAAATACCAAAAGGGAGGACAAGCGGCAGACCGAATAAAAATGTCCATTTGAGAATCGTGATAGTGTGATATTTTTTCATCAGTGGTTTCACCAGCACTAAAAATGTTCCCCATGAAATGGCGTTGATGAAAATAAACATATCCCCAAGGAAAGAAGATTCCTTATTCGTTGCGCCAAGGTTCTGAAAAATCAGATACGCTGCGCCCGAAAATCCGATCGCTATTCCGGAAAATTTCAGAAGGGTTATGCGCTCTTTAATAATCAAACTCGCAATAATGAGCACAAGAATGGGAGTGGTGATCATCATGATGGCCGCATCAATGGGAGAAGTAAGATGGAGTCCCTTGAGAAAAAGGGATTGATTGACCGCTACCCCGCAAATACCCAACCCAAAAAGGCGAAGAAAATCTTTGCGTTCTACTTTTTCATTCACTATGAGGGAGGAAGCCCAGAATAAAATAACTGCTCCGATCACACGCATCACAACCAATACATTGTAGGGAATGTCTTCCATCACAATTTTTGCTATGGGAAAGCTGGCTGCGTACAAAACCTGGGCGAGGAAAAGGGCGATGTGAGCTTGAAGGTTCTTATTCACGGTACGGGTATCGAATAACTGCGAATCTACGAATGGAACGGATACAGATAACGGATGGATGCTGATTTACAGAATTACGGATAATTCGAATTTTTCAATATCCGCTATAATTTGTATTTCCGTAAATCTGTAAAAGATTAGTTATCTGCACCACATTTGTATATTCGCAAATTCGTAATTATTCGTTATCTGTACCCTTATGAAATTCGGAACCAAAGCCATTCACGCAGGGCAGGAGCCCGACCCATCAACGGGAGCTATCATGACTCCTATTTATCAAACTTCCACCTACATACAGGAATCGCCCGGCAAGCACAAGGGCTTTGCATACGCGAGAGGAAAAAATCCCACCCGCGTTGCGCTGGAAAAATGCTTAGCTGAATTGGAGAACGCAAAACACGGTTTGTGTTTTTCGAGCGGAATGGGGGCAACCGATGCGGTGGCAAAACTGCTTCGCCCGGGCGATGAAGTGATTACAGGCGATGACCTGTATGGCGGAACGTACCGCATGTTCACAAAAATATTTTCCAATTATGGAATTAAATTTCATTTTATCGACCTGAAAAACCCGGCCAACATTGAGAAGCAGATTAATCCGAACACAAAACTATTGTGGATAGAAACACCCACCAATCCAACGATGCAGATCATTGACATTGCTGCCTGTTCAAAAATCGCGAAAAGGCACAAGTTAATATTTGCTGTCGATAATACGTTTGCTTCACCTTATCTGCAAAACCCAATTGACCTTGGCGCTGACCTGGTGATGCATTCAGTTACAAAATACCTTGGCGGACACAGTGATGTGGTGATGGGAGCACTTTGCCTGAACGATGATAAACTTTACGAACAACTTTCCTTTATACTGAATTCCTGTGGCGCTAATCCGGGACCGATGGATTCCTTTTTGGTGTTGCGCGGCATTAAAACTTTGCATGTGCGCATGGACAGGCATTGCTTTAATGGCAGAAAGGTGGCGGAGTTTCTGAAGGATCATCCGAAAGTTGGCAAAGTTTACTGGCCAGGCTTTACGGACCACCCCAATCACGCAGTCGCAAAAAAACAAATGCGCGATTTCGGAGGGATGATTTCATTCACCACGAAAAATCCCGCTGTTGAAAGCACTTTTAAACTTGCCTCTTCCTTTAAAGTATTCTCGCTTGCCGAATCATTGGGCGGAGTAGAATCTTTGATCAATCATCCTGCTACCATGACCCATGCTTCCATTCCAAAACCCGACCGTGAGCGAGTGGGGGTTGTGGATTCACTGCTGCGTTTAAGTGTAGGAATTGAGGATATAGAGGATCTTATAGGGGATTTGAAGCAGGCATTGGGATAGTTTATGAAGCATACTTTTGGTAAATCAACATGATTATCGTACCTTTGTTATTATGATTAGGAGTGGTCATTTAAAATCAAATTAAACACAACATGAAAAAACATTTACTTTCCTTTACCCTGATCGCTGCGTTTTCAATCGCTGTTTTAAACAGTGTAGCACAGGGGCTGCATCCTGTTTCGGGCGAATCCCTGAAATATTGCGGACAAGCAGAGGCCGCTGAAGAACTTTACAAGCAATATCCCAACCTGAAAGAAGCTGCTGAAATAATTGAGAACCTGCAGAAAAATCAAAACGAAAATCCGGTTCCAAATCAGCAGCCGCCTCCTGTATATACCATACCCGTGGTTTTTCACATACTTCATAATTACGGACCTGAGAATATTCCGGATGCGAATGTGATTGATGCCATGCGTGTATTAAATGAAGATTTCCGGAAACTAAATACTGATATATCAACCGTTGTTCCCGCATTTCAAGGAATAACAGGGGATGCTGAAATAGAATTTAAACTTGCAAAGCTGGATCCGAACGGTAATTGTACAAACGGAATTGACCGCATTGTTACCCCAAAAACTTATGCAGCCGGTGACGGGCAAAATGGATCCAACGTATCAAAAATAAATATGTGGCCCAGGGATAAATACCTTAATATTTATACAGTTAATAATATAAAAAGCGGTGCGGCTGGTTATACGTATGTACCGGGTACAGTCGCCTCAAATCCTGCCATTGACGGAATCATTATTCTCTATAATTATGTTGGAGCTCTTTCTCCGAGTTCTGTTTTAACTTCGAGATCATTAGGTCATGAAGTTGGACATTGGTTAGATTTGCAACACGTTTGGGGCGGACCTCCAACCTACTCAAAGGATCCCGGACTTATTTGCGGGGATGATGGCGTAACGGATACGCCTGTAACAAAAGGCTGGACTACCTGCAATTTAACTACGAATGATGTTTGCACAGGCGGAGTTGAGGAAAATGTTCAAAATTATATGGACTATTCCTATTGCTATAGGATGTTCACTGCCGGACAATGTTCCAGAATGAGGAGCGCACTCCTATCTTCTACTGCACAAAGAAGTAATCTTTCGACCACCGGCAATCTGTTAGCAACCGGAGTAAGCACTGCAGCCCAGTTATGTAAAGCGGATTTTACCGTAAATAAAAAAATAGTCTGTCTGGGAACCGCTATTACTTTCACCGACATCTCCGGAAGTGTTACACCAACTTCCTGGCAATGGGATTTTAATAATGATGGAACAACTGATGCAACTACTCAAAATCCTTCTTATACATTCGCAACTCCCGGCACGTACTCTGTTAAACTTACTGCCAGTGATGGCACAACAACAAAAACTGTTACAAAATCATCTTTGATTGTTGTTCTTGGCACCGGTCCAACAACAAATGTTCCCTACTCGGAGGGTTTTGAAAACGCAAGCTTCCCCTACAATGATTTTTATATCACTTCCGCCAGCGCAGGTCCAGTTACCTGGAACCGGGTAACAACGGCCGCTTATACCGGAAGCGCTTCACTCAAATTAGATAATCATTCTCCAACCACAGGAGATATCGATGAATTTATTACTCCTTCCATCAACATGAGCAATGTAACAAGCCCAACTATGACATTCCGGGTGGCACATCAAAGAAGGAGTTCTTCCGACACCTTGGACGGGATGAGAGTATTTACCTCTTCCAATTGCGGTACTGCCTGGGTAATGAAATACAATAAAGATTTCTCAACTCTTCAAACAGTTACCAATGTGTCTTCCACCGCGTTCACACCAAATCTTGCTTCCCAATGGAGACAGGAAACCATTAATATTTCAAGCTCGGCCGGCATGCCGGAACTTCGCTTCAAATTTGAATTCACCGGACATGGCGTTGGCAACAATCTCTACATTGATGATATAAATATCAGTGGAACTGCTTCTGTAGAGGAAGAATTCAACAACGACTTTGGATTAAATGTATTTCCTAACCCATTTGACGAAAACACCACTATTTCCTTCCATATTCAGGACAAGTACGAAGTTGCCCTGGGTGTTTACGATATTATTGGAAAAGAAATTGTTTCCATTTCAAACTCCATTGAATTATCCCCTGGCTTCTACTCTCTTCCATTAAACAAAAGCAATTTGAAACAAGGGATTTATTTTGTAAGATTAGAAGTGAATGGCTATTCTGTTATGAAAAAAGTAGCTGTTCAGTAGGGTGCCCTGATAATGAATATCGAAAAGTAATTTTATTTAGTGCAAAAAGGCGACAAAAAAATCATCACTGCCTGGAGTTTTTACGACTGGGCCAATTCAGTTTACCCGCTTGTCATTACGTCCACCATTTTCCCTATCTATTATTTATCGGTAACCAAAACCAATGCGGGCAATACCGTGCATTTCCTAGGAAGAGAATACACCAACACCACCTTGTACGACTTCGCTCTGGCTATAGCCTTCCTCGTGATTGCCGTGATTTCACCTTTACTTTCCGGAATAGCCGATTACAGCGGAAGTAAAAAGCGATTCATGCAGTTTTTCTGTTACCTCGGAGCGCTCTCCTGCTCGGCCATGTATTTTTTCACCGGACTTGAAAATCTCTGGATAGGGATTCTGACGGTCATCCTTGCCTGCATAGGTTATGCAGGAAGTATTGTGTTTTACAATGCTTTTCTTCCTGAAATTGCCGAACCTGAGGATCATGACCGTGTGAGCGCAAAAGGATTTTCCATGGGATATATCGGGAGCGGCATTCTCCTCATCCTGAATCTGGTAATGGTGATGAAGCCTGAATTTTGGGGGTTTGAAAACGCAGAGCAAGCCACCCGGATTTCATTTCTAACCGTTGGCGCCTGGTGGATCTTGTTTGCACAGATTCCATTCTACTACCTGCCCAACAACGTGTATGGGCATAAACCGGAGGGACATTATCTCTTTAACGGGTATTTAGAGTTAAAAAAAGTATGGAAAGAATTAAAACAGCACAAACAGCTCGCTAAATTTCTTTCTGCCTTCTTTGTTTACAACATGGGCGTGCAAACGGTAATGCTCATTGCAACACTCTTCGGCAGCAAGGAGCTGAATCTTGAATCCTCTCAGCTTATTATTGTTATACTTGTTATACAGTTCGTTGCCATCATTGGCGCGTACGCATTTTCTTCCCTCTCCGGGAAAAAGGGAAATATATTCACTTTGAAAGTAGCCGTGATGATCTGGATTGGGGTTTGCGTAGCAGCCTATTTTGTCTACACAGCCGCTGAATTTTACATCATAGCAGCCATTGTAGGCCTGGTGATGGGAGGAATTCAGTCCCTTTCCCGCTCCACCTATTCCAAAATGCTTCCCGAAACAGAAGACCATGCTTCTTATTTTTCATTCTATGATGTAACCGAAAAACTCTGCATTGTTTGCGGAATGGCGCTGTTCGGGTTAATTGAACAGGTCAGCGAGAATATGCGAAATCCCATACTGGCTTTAATTTTGTTTTTTGTTGTAGGATTTACTTTACTTTTGAGAATACCAAAAACCACTACGAAGTACGAATAAAAGACGAATTACGAATTTCAACTATCATGACCGTTCTAGTAAGAAAAGATCTGCTTTATCCCGAACTTAGTTACAAATTGGCAGGCGTATCGTTTGAAGTGAGTAATAAGTTGGGGCATAAATACGAGGAGAGACTTACTATTGGCAATAAAGAAATAGCAAAAGGTATCATTGACTTCCTCATAGAAGACTCTATTGTCCTTGAAATA
>SCSP01000036.1 GCA_004297845.1 Bacteroidota bacterium
CACCAAAGAAAATAGAGTTGAAAAATTATTTGACTTATTCAAGGAAGAACTGCAAAAGAAAAATCTCATTGCCAACGAAGGGAAAATCATAGATGCAAGTTTTGTGGAAGTTCCCATTCAGCGCAACACACGGGAGGAAAACAAACAAATCAAAGAGGGGAAAATTCCTGATGAGTGGAAAGAAAAGCCAAATAAGTTGGCACAGAAAGACACCGATGCTCGCTGGACAAAAAAGAATGACAAGAGTTATTACGGATACAAAGACCATGTGAAAGCCGATGCAAAAAGCAAACTGATAGATACCTTCGCGGTAACGGATGCGAGTGTACATGATTCACAAGAAACGGAACCATTACTTACAGAAGAAGATAAAGGACAATCCTTACACGCAGACAGTGCGTATCGCAGTGAGGAAATAGAAACTATGCTGAAGAAAAAAGAAATGACCAGTGAGGTACACGAAAAAGGATACAGAAATAATCCCCTCACCGAAGGGCAAAAAGAAAACAACAAGGTGAAAAGCAAAATCCGTGTACGGATTGAACATATTTTCGGATTTATAGAGAACAGCATGAATAGCCCCTATATCCAAACCATCGGCATCAGGCGAGCCACTGCGGTAGTGGGATTGATGAACTTAACCTATAATATCTTTCGTGCTATTCAACTGGGCTATTCCTCTGCATAGGGAGAGGTGTGCCCTGTCGATTACAAAACCTCAAAAATGAACAAAAAAAGAAAAATAAAAAGTAAAATCAGCAAGAGAAGCTTCGAATGGAATAAGGCAAATCAACTGCCATAATCGTAAAATTTTTTGTCGGCTAAATTTAAATACAAAAATTCATTTTTAGAGATGCCCATCAGGTTAAGGTTGCAAGATTAATGAAAAGAAACAAGCTCTCTAAAATAAACTTGCTGATTTAGCCCCCGGAGTTTTTCCCAGATGTTTGTACGCAAGTTCAGTAGCCTCTCTTCCGCGGGGAGTGCGCTTGAGGTAGCCTTCCTGGATGAGAAAGGGCTCGTACACTTCTTCGATAGTGCCGGATTCTTCGCCCACGGCTGTGGCAATGGTGGTGATGCCCACGGGACCGCCCTGGAATTTTTCAATGATAGTGCTGAGTATCTTGTTGTCCATTTCGTCCAGTCCGTGCTTGTCCACGTTCAACGCGTTAAGGGCGTACTCGGCAATTTTTACATCAATGTTTCCGTCTCCTTTAATTTGAGCAAAGTCGCGCACGCGCCTGAGCAGGGCGTTTGCAATGCGGGGAGTGCCGCGGCTCCTGCGGGCAATTTCATCGGCCGCTTTATCGTCAATAGAAATATTTAAAATAGAGGAGGAGCGCAACAGAATTTTTTTGATGAGTGAGGCATCGTAATAATCCAGCCGCAGATTAATGCTGAAGCGTGAGCGTAGGGGTGAAGTAAGCAAACCTGCGCGGGTGGTTGCTCCAACAAGTGTAAAGGGATTCAGCTTTATCTGAACGCTTCTTGCATTGGGTCCGCTGTCGAGCATGATATCAATGCGGTAATCTTCCATAGCGGAGTAGAGGTACTCTTCCACGGTGGTGTTGAGGCGGTGTATCTCGTCAATGAACAGCACATCGTTGGTCTCCAGGTTGGTGAGCAGTCCGGCAAGGTCGCCAGGTTTTTCAAGCACAGGGCCGGAGGTAATGCGCACCTGAACACCCAGTTCGTTGGCAATTATATAAGAGAGAGTGGTTTTTCCCAATCCCGGAGGCCCGTGAAGCAAAACGTGATCAAGGGATTCATTTCTTTGTTTAGCAGCTCTTACAAATATCTTGAGGTTCTCCACCACCTTATCCTGCCCCGTAAAATCACTGAACTCAGCAGGGCGGAGTACTTTTTCCAGCTCTTTTTCGGCTGCGGAAAGTTCTTGGGAGTCGGGGTTAAGGTTAGAATTCATTGCCACAGATTGCACAGCTAACGCTGACAATTCAAAAGTAGTACAAATACAAACAACAAATCCGAACTAACATCGTTATGTGAATAAGTCAAAGTTTCTGTATTGGTTTCTGGTATGATTGGACGTAAATTTGAACAAACCAAAATAACGCCCTGCAAGTCCTCTCCTTCGGACAACCGAAGGTTGCGACCGCAGGTCATTTAGGTGTACCTAAAAAATAAACTATGCTCAACTCAATCCTTCTTCAGATAATAACCTCTCCGTCCGGAGATTCAGCAAGCAATGCTGCAAACACAGTTGCGAACGCAATGCTTGAGGTGGCTCAGCCCGTTGAAACATCACTTTCTCTTTATGAACTTCTGATGAAGGGCGGTTATGTGATGATCCCAATCGGTATTCTTCTTTTGCTAGCCATTTATATCTTCATCGAACGGGTGCTCAGCATTTCCCGTACCGGGAAGGCAGATGCTAACTTCATGAACAACATCAAGGACATGCTCAGCAGCGGCAACATTGATGCGGCAAAGACACTCTGCAAACATACCAGCGGTCCTCAGGCAGCAATGGTTGAAAAAGGAATGCGTCACCTGGGCAAGCCGGTCAAAGAAATTGAAGAGTCTATGCAGGGCGTTGCCCAGCAGGAACTTTACCGACTGGAAAAAAACATGTCCATTCTGAGCATTGTTGGCCGGGTGGCTCCCATGATGGGATTTATCGGGACAATCATCGGTGTGATAAATATTTTTTATAAAATATCTTTATCCAAAACCGTAGAGATCGATGTGATATCCGAAGGATTATATCAGAAGATGATCAGCAGCGCCTGCGGACTCAGCATCGGGATCTTTGCGTTTATCTGTTATTACATTGTGCAGATAATGGTGGATAAACGTGTACATGGCATGGAAAAAACTTCGGTGGAGTTTATGGACATTCTTTCTGAACCCAATAAATAAGACCTCACCCCGGCCCTCTCCTTAAGGAGAGGGAGAAATACAAATATAAGTATGAAAATAAAAAGACGGCACAGAGAAGGAGCAGAAGTGAGCACAGACTCACTGAGTGATATCATGTTCTTTCTTTTGATATTTTTCCTCATTCTTTCTACGCTTGTAAATCCCAGCGTGATAAAAATAAATCTGCCTTCCTCTAAGGCTAATCAGCAGATCGACACAAAACCCATTGCGCTGGTGGTAACAAAGGATATGCAGTATTACCTGAATAACAAGCAAGTAGATGCGATGAATCTGGAAAGCGAACTGGTGATGGCAATTAGTCAAGTAAAAGAGCCTACAATTATTTTAAAAGTTGATAATTCTCTCACTGTTCAAGACCTTGTGAACGTGATGCAGTTAGGAGCTAAATTAAAAGTAAAAATGGTGTTGGGTACTAAACCGCCCAATGCCAGGTAGATAATAAAGTTAGCCCTTGATCGTTGTTGATTAATGGTATTTGTAATGGATGCAACAGTAGAAAGAAACAATCGCTTAATCGCAATGGGAATCACCACCCTCGTTGCTGCACTGCTCCTGATCGTTATTTTACTCATAAAATTTATTACACCCATTCCTCCTTTTGAAGAAAGTACACAAGGCGGACTGGAAGTAAATTTTGGTTTTGATGAAGCAGGCATGGGAGACAATAACACGATGGATCCTGTTACGAATGATCAGAAAACTAAAGCGGAAGTAAACTCCCGGACTGAAAACAATCCTTCTGAAATGATTTCCACTGAAGAAGTAAGCAATGTAGCAGCTCTTCCGGTGAAAAATACACAGCCCGAAATAAAGGTGGAAACACCTCGCCAGCCCGATCAGAATTTATTGAATGTGTTGAATAAAGTACACAGCAGCTTGGGTTCAAATCCAGGTGATGGAAACACAAACACCCCCGGCAATCAGGGAGATCCGAGCGGTACGCTTAATTCAAATGTGTACAGCACCGGTGGCGGAACAGGACTGGACCCCAAGTTCAGACTAAAGGGCAGCGGCCGGAAAATGATCAGAGATGTAGCCATCTACGACAACTCCCAGGAAACGGGAATTGTAGCAGTGGAAATATTAGTTGACAAATACGGAAAGATCATTAAAGCGGAGCCCGTATTAATGGGTTCAACTACGACCAGTTCAATTCTCTGGAAAAAAGCCAAAGACGGATTGATGAGTCAGGTTCTCTTCAATCAAAGTGCCAGCGGAGAGGAAGCGCGCGGAACCATCTACATTAATTTTACAGTGAGGTAGCTTTTTTTAAATTTTTATTTGATGCTGCTTTGCAGCTTGTTGTCTTCTCCTCCCGCTATACCGGAAATTCATATCGAAATCATAGTTTTTTTTTTGGCAGTATGCACATACTGTAAATCCAACAGGAGCGTTTCCATCGGTAAAAAAAATTTTACTGCAGTCAAAGCACCAGCAACGTATCAGGTCTTCCGAAAAGTTGGCATAAATCATATTCATTTTACAATGCGTATTAAGCATTCACGAATATACGTAAAAATTCACGATATGTGCATTATATTATCACATTATGTGTATTTATACATCGCACAGTTATGTTTTTTTATCAATTATATCTCGGCAACTTTGTATCATGAAAGATCATGTAGGAAAGAAGATCAGGGAAGCGGTCAAAAAAAGCGGAATGTCTGTCACCGAATTTGCCAGAAAGATCAATTATTCGCGCAGAAACATATATTCCATTTTTGAGAAAGAAAGCATTGATACTTCGCTCCTCAAAAAAATAGGAGATATATTGGAAAGAGACTTTTTTGTTGATTACAGCTTGAACGCTAACAGGCATTCTCATATACAAAGCCAGGTAGCTGAACCGCAGGCGGGGTACGGTGAAACTAAAATACAGGAGCTCATGAAGGAAGTGGAATATCTCAAAGAGATCAATTCCCTACTTAAAGCCCAACTAGAAAAGTTGTCGAAGGGGAAAAAGAAGAAATAAGAAACATCATTGCGAGGGAGGAGCGACCGAAAACAATCTCCCATAAATTCTCTGCGGAATTGCTTCGCCCGATAGCTATCGGGACCGCTCGCAATGGCGTTTACTTTTTGAGGTCTTTCACCTGTAATTGCAAATACGATTTCCCTTCCCATTCCTGTTCGTTGATGTGGTAGCAAACGGTGAAAGAATTTTTCTTTGCAACATATTCGTAATGCTCATCCATTCCAAAAGCAATAGCGGGAAAAGAAACTCCTCTCTCTTTTGGGTTTCCTCCCTCTCCTTTGGAGAGGGTCGGGGTGAGGCGGGGTGAGGTCTGCTTTAATTCCATTTTCAAATGATTTTTCCCAACAATACTGGTGTACCCTTTCTCTGAAACCTTTTTAGTCATAAAAATAGGATTCATGTTGCCCGGTCCGAAAGGACCAAATTGTTTCAGGATGTTGTAAAAGCCCGGGGTGATGTCGCTAAAATTTATTTCAGCATCAATTTCAATTTCGGGGATAAGCATTTCATCAGCGATAGTAGCGGAAACAACCTGTTCAAATTTTTCCTGAAAGGCTTTTACATTTTCAGGCTTAAGGGTCAGCCCCGCTGCATATTTATGCCCGCCAAATTGTTCCAGCAGATCACTGCAGGCGCTGATGGCTTCGTACACATCAAAATCCTTTACCGAACGCGCGGATCCGGATACCACTCCGTTGGACTGCGTGAGCAGGATGGTTGGCCGGTAATATGTTTCTGTTAAACGTGAAGCCACAATGCCGATCACTCCTTTGTGCCAGTTGGGATCAAACAGCACTGTGGTTTTTCTTAATTGGAGAATAGAACTTTCAGCGATCATTGCCAAGGCTTGCTGAGTGGTAAAAATGTCAAGGTCTCTGCGATCTGAATTATTTTTATCAAGATAATTTCCTGTTTCAATAGCGTGTTCGGATGTGGAGGAGATGAGCATCTCTACTGCTTTTTTTCCGCTTTCCATTCTTCCTGCTGCATTAATCCGGGGACCGATCACAAAAACAATATCTGTGATGGTAAGTTCCTTTTTCATTTTGGTCATTTCCATCATGGCGCGAATGCCCGGGCGGGGGGAAGTGTTGATCTGTTTCAGTCCGTAAAAGGCAAGAATTCGGTTTTCTCCGGTGATAGGTACAATATCCGCAGCAATGCTGATGGCACAGAGGTCCAGATATTGTTCCAGTTTTTCAAGCGGAATATTATTTTTCTGCGAGAACGCCTGCACGAGTTTAAAACCTATTCCGCATCCTGAAAGTTCTTTATAAGGGTAGGGGCAATCTTTTCTTTTGGGGTCAAGCACGGCTACTGCATCGGGTATTTTCTCACCGGGAAGGTGATGGTCGCAGAGGATGAGGTCAATATTTTTTTTGTTTGCGTATTCGACTTTATCAATGGATTTGATTCCGCAGTCTAAGGCTATGATAAGAGAAAAATTATTTTCGGCAGCGAAATCAATTCCGGCAGTAGAGATACCGTATCCTTCTTTGTATCGGTCGGGGATGTAGAAATCAATGAGTTCAGACCCCACTCCGTCTCTCCCCAAAGGGGAGAGAGGTTGAGCGTGTAATGCATTCCGTGAAGGAAGAGATTGAAGTTTATCAGAAATTTGTTTTACCACATCATCTGTATTCCCAATAACTTCTTCATTTCTAAACCGAATAACAGTAAATCTCTCACTATTCAAAAAATTTGTACGATCTTTATCTTCTTGCTTCTGATAATCATGTACGTCACCATCTACTTCAACAACCAGAGATTTTTCCAGGCAGACAAAGTCTACTATGAATCGGTCAATTAAATGCTGTCTTCTAAAATGAAAATCAACTCCGTGCTTTCTAAGCAATTGCCACATTACATTCTCGGCAGGTGTAGGGTTATCCCTCATTTCAACCGCTTTTTTGTGAAGTAATTTCCACATTTGTTTATCTGATGTGTGATAATTGGGAGTTGTTCTACGTCCCTCAGACTCTCCCCCTTTGGGGGAGTTGGAGGGGGTCTGTTGTCTGAAAAAAGAGTATACGAGTGCAACAGAAGTAGTTCCATCCACATCGTAGTCGCCATAGATAAGTATTTTTTCTTTATTCTTTATTGCCTTTTCAATTCTCGCAACAGCCTTATCCATATCCTTCATAAGGAATGGATCGTGGAGATGCGCTAACTGCGGACGGAAAAATAATTTGGCCTCATCGTATGTATTCACCCCGCGATCCCAAAGCAGATTGGCAATAACAGGGCTGACCTTAACCTCTTTTACAAGGCGGTCGATCACTTCTGCGGGGGCAGATTCTTTTATTTTCCAGCGCTTAGTTGTCACAGATTGCACAAATTGAAAGGCAAAGTTAGAAAAAGAAAACAGAAAATTTGTTAATTTCTTTTGTCAAATTCTTTCTAACTTATTTACTTTACTTATCTATTTTTGTTTCGCTTTTCATATACTGAAACGAGATGGAAACAGTTGCTCAATCCGTAATCAACGAGTATATAAACAAACATGCCGAGTCGCATGTGCGTTCCCGGGGGTTGGCTATTTATAGTAAGCGGAATAGGATTATTTCCGCTGAAGTAGATAAAGAAAAAAATGCTGCCACCTACATCATTCGCGGAGACAGCGGCATCAGATACACCGTTTCTATTCACAATTTTAATCGGGAGAATATTTCTTCCTCCTGCACTTGTCCTTTTGATTGGGGCGATATATGCAAGCACGAAGTAGCTGCACTTCTTCATCTCGAAAATTCTTTACCGAACGGAACACCCTTTGTGGTTGCAAAAAAGCAGATTGCCCGGAAGAGAAGCAGTAATGATCCGTATTACATAAAAAATTACGAATCACTTACCCGCGAGGAAGCATACAGCCACTGTATGATGCATGGATACTACCCTCCCGTAGTGGAGTTATCTCGTTTTTATCCCGAAGAAAAAAAGGTTGAATTTCATGTGAAAGAGAATACATGGCAATCTTATCCTGATATTACTGTCGCGCTTCATGTTCATCCATCCGAAGGACTTGGTTTTGTTTGCGACTGCAAGAAAAAGGTGCTTAGATTGTGCGAACACGCATCTCATGTGCTAAAACAGATTGCTATTGACAACAAACTAAACGATTTTCTTGCCCCGCTGCAACCGGATTTTATTGAAAACAAGAGGAAGGAAATACTGAGAGAGTACGGACTTCCGGGAAACACACTTCTTCAAGATTATTTCAAAATAGAAATAACGCTTCATGGAACTAGTATTACTCCTGTTAAAAAAGGAATCGGATTGCACCGGCTCAAGCAGTATAGAAAAGAAACCGAAACAAAAATAATTTCCAACTTCAACGAATTTGCAAAGCAAACTAATCTGAATATGCCTCTGGGAGCAATGGCGGGTATGAAGGAAAATACAGAAGTCAGAAAAATCGGCTATGTGCTTATTACAGGCGGAATTGAAGGAGGTACTGTGCATCCATCGCTTATACCTATTTGCGGCAAGTCAGGAAAAGACGGAACAACACTCGCTTCTCACATCAAACAGATAGAGAAGATAGAGGGGAGCGCATACATACAAATGACGGAAGACGATAAAACCCTCCTGGCGTTTGCCAAATCCTTAAATGAGACAAATGCAAAGCAGCATCTTAAAATTTCAGGGTTGGACTATGCGGATAAACAAATTCGTAATGCCGAAGAACAAAAATTCTATCTTGAACAACTAAAGCAAATCATTCCGCTGCTTGAAAAACAGCCCTATCTTTATCTTTATCAATACTACCGCAATGTATCCGGCTATATAGAAATCAGAAAGTATGACCTGAAGGAAATCAAAGTATCCTCTCTTCCTGTGAGTTTATCTTTTCTTCTTTATGAAGAAAGCAATATAATAACGCTGCAAGCGCAATATCGGCTCGGAGAAAATGTAGCAGATATTGAACCACCGGAACCGAATCTGCATTACCCATTTCTCTTTACCAAAATAAACAACACGTACCACCTGAACAATTCCGTTGGGGAATCGCAATCCCTGGTGCTTTTCAAAAAAAATCCCGTCATGAAAGTAGTAAAACCGGACTTTGATAATTTTTATGAGGATGTAGTAAAACCCATCGCACAGAAATTTCCTGTTACGATGAAAAAAATATCAGGAATAAGAAATGCTTCCGTAAAACTTTTCCCGAAAGAAAAACAACTTTACATTTCTGAAATGGGAAATTTTATCCTGTTCAAGCCCTTTGTAATGTATTTAGTTGGGAGTCAGGAATCAGGAGTTAGTCGTGAGGAAATAAATCTCCAAACCCCCAACTCCGAACTCCACACTCCGAACTCCGAACGGTTGGTGGAAATATTCAACGAAGCCAATCTCATAGAAAAAAAAGAAAATACCATCACCGCTTTTGAAAGAGACATTGAGTATGAAAATGATTTTATCGCTTACATGAAAACTTTGCATCCGCGGTTTGACAATCAATTCCGCAGTGATTTTTTTCATCTTCCGATGGAAGAAATGCTAAAAGACAATTGGTTCTTCATGGCTTTCCAAAAATTAAAAGAAGCAAATGTTGTTGTCTTCGGATATAATCAACTCAAGTCATTCAATTATTCTCCTTACAAGGCAAAAGTTACCGTGCAGTTATCCTCAGGCGAAGATTGGTTTGATGTGAATGTGCAAGTGATGTATGGAGATTTTAATGTTGATTTAAAAGACATACAGAAGGCGGTGCTCCGCAATGAACGATACATAAAACTTGCCGATGGCACCACGGGCGTTCTGCCGGATGAATGGTTTGAAAAATTCAAAAAATATTTTGAACATGGTGAAATCAAAGGAGGCAAAGTTCAGATTTCAAAACTCCGTTTCTCCATCATAGATGAGTTGTTTGAAAACATTGATGACACGGAAATAATAAAAGAACTGGCGGAAAAGAAACAAAGGATGTTTTCCTTCAAAGAAATAAAAACGGTAAAAACACCTGCCGGCATCACCGCCCAACTGCGCGATTATCAGAAAGAGGGTCTCAACTGGCTGAATTTCTTAAATGAATTTAAGTGGGGAGGAATATTAGCCGATGACATGGGATTGGGAAAAACGCTTCAGGCGCTCGCATTTTTAACGATAGTTTCAAAAAAATCTAAAAAGACAAATCTGATCGTAATGCCCACTTCGCTGATGTTTAACTGGCAAAATGAAATTAAAAAATTTGCGCCCGGATTGAAACCGCTTTTTCATCACGGCAACGACCGTATAAAAGACCCTTCCTCATTTGGAAAACACGATATGGTATTCACTACTTACGGACTGATGGCGCGGGATATAGAAGTATTTAAGGAATATAAATTTCATTACGTACTTCTGGATGAATCGCAGGCAATTAAAAACCCGCTTTCGCAGCGATACAAGGCGGCTTGTCTGCTGCGTGCCGAAAATCGCATCGCGCTTAGCGGAACGCCCATAGAAAACAACACGTTTGATTTGTTTGCACAAATGAATTTCCTCAATCCTGGTTTTTTGGGGAACGCGGAATCATTCAAAAGAAAGTATGCTATTCCCATTGATCGCGACCGCGATGAGCAGTGCGCCCGGGAACTTCAAAAACTGATAAGCCCCTTTATTATCAGAAGAACCAAAGAGCAGGTGGCAAAAGATCTTCCCGAAAAAACAGAAGATATTCTTTACTGTACGATGGAAACGGAACAGCAAAAAGTATACGATGCATTCAGAAATAAATATCGAAACTATCTGTTGAACAAAATAGAAGAAGAAGGTCTTGCGAAATCAAAAATATATGTGCTGGAAGGGTTGATGAAACTGCGGCAGATATGCGATTCGCCCGAAATCCTTGCAGACGAAGAAAAATACAGCAGCGAATCGGTGAAAATAAAAGAACTGCTGCGGCATATCAGTGAAAAAACAGGGAAACATAAATTGCTTGTGTTCTCGCAGTTTGTAAAAATGCTGCAACTGATTAAAAAACAATTGGAGGATAATAATATCAGTTATGAATACTTAGACGGACAATGCAGCGTGGAGCAGCGGCAGAACAGCGTAAATCATTTTCAAGCCGATCCGACATGCCGCGTGTTTTTAATCAGTTTGAAAGCGGGTGGATTGGGACTTAATCTCACCGCTGCCGACTATGTTTATATTGTGGACCCCTGGTGGAACCCCGCAGTAGAAAACCAAGCCATTGACCGATGCCACCGTATCGGACAGGATAAAAAAGTGATTGCTTATAGAATGATTTGCAAAAACACAGTGGAAGAAAAAATTCTCAGCTTGCAGGCAAAGAAAAAACAAATTGCCTCCGATATTATTCAAACGGATGAGTCCTTTATGAAATCTATTACACGAAGTGATATAGAGCAGTTATTTGAATAGGAACTCAAAATAAGATTACTTTAACTTATATTCTATTCTTTCATTTGCATCTTTCCACCATTTTCCTGGACTTAATACAAGTACGGTGTTGCTTTCTGAAAATGATTGAATATAAAATGGTCGTTTCTTCCCGTAGTTTATTGGGATTAATAACTGTCTGTTTCCAATCATTTTTTTAGAAATGTTTTCATTATTAATATTCATTAAAGACGGGAGACTAAACGGATACGAAATTTTAACGATACCGTGTCCGTCATAACCGCTGTCATATTCTTTAACAAGAACCCACTCCCCAATTAAGCAATCGATGTTGATGCTTTTTTGTTTAAGCAAATTAAAGATCAGGGCGTCTGTCTTGCCCCAAACATTCACAGCGTCTGTTGTCATGCCCCGAACGTATTGTCTAAGAGTATATTCTCCCCCAGCGTTTCCTGTGTATAGCGTTAATGTGTCATCAGTTAAATCTAAAAGACAAATCAAAAATGAGGATATTAAAGAGTCGTTTTGTACTATATATTTTCCTCGATTTACTAACTCACAAGGAAAATTTAATTCGAATAAACTATCTCCGTCAAAAATAACTGTGTTAGCTGCTTGGAAGGGATATGGGGGCGCAGCATCATGACTTAATAAAGGATCGTCATAAACACTGTTGAAACATGACCACGTTCCCAAAATATCATTCTTTGAAACATTAACAGAATGTTTCCTTCCTAATATCGAGTCAAGATTATATTGTCCGTAGCCAATTAATTGAAACAAGGAAAAAAAGGTTGCCAAGTTTATTATTCGTTTCATCTTGTAGCCGATTGACATAAAACTTAATTTATCTCTGTAACTCAAAGTTACAAAATAATCAGACGAAAGCGCAGTTCCGCTCGCTTGGATTTGTATCCATTAATCATTTTTATCGTTATGCGCTGGTCGGAATTTAGCTTGGCCGTTGGTCTGGTAATCCCGACCAGCTATTCTTAAAAAAATGTAATAAAAAGGCTGCCCGCTCCCACCGCTTACCGTAACAGTTTGGTTGTAGGGCTGGCCTACAGATCCACCCGGCAGCGTGGTTGGACTGAGCACAATGGGAGGTGCAGGATTAATCAGAATTGTATAATCCCTTGTTATATTTCCGTAAGCATTTGTAGCAGCAACAGCAGTAAACGAATAGGTTCCTGGTGCCGTAGGCGTTCCTGCTAACACACCGGCACCATCGAAATAAAGTCCGGGCGGAAGTGTGCCGCTTCCCGCATAGATATAAACGAAAGAACTTCCATCACTTAAGGACATGGGCTGATTATAAGCCAGGCCCTGCTGGCCGTTGGGCAGTTCCGCAGGTGTTAACGTGAGTTGCGCGAAAGCGCTCAGGGAAAAAACCGCTGCTGAAACGAGAAGGAGTCTCCTTAGGAGAGAGCCCAGGGCTGCGAGGGGGGGGGTGATATTTCCGGGCGCTTGCCCGGATTTCATTCTCCTCTCTTCGGGTGGGGTGGGTTCATCATGGGTATAGGTTTTAGGTGAATAGGGAAAGAGGATTGAACTCCCTTTACGGAAATAAAACAGGAAGGTTACATAAATGGCGGGAAATATTTAGTGCTTCTAATATTTAATTTAATCCCGTAAAATCTCCTCCCCCCGAGCTGCGCTCCCAACCTTCGGTTGCCTCGAAGAGGGGGACATGCTCCGTAGGTAGAATTCGGAACAAAAAAAGGGTCTGCATTTCTGCAAATCCTTTTCATCCAAGTCCCTCCGAAGGAGGGGATTTAGGGGGAGGCCATTAATACACCATCACCTTCTTCACTGTTTCATTCTTAGAGTTGGTGATGCTAAGCTGGTACACTCCTTTGCCGTAATTTCCTATGTCTAATTTCTTTTCATACTTGCCGCTAAAGTCATTCAGCGGTTCTTCGTACACGTTCTGGCCGATAGCGTTTGTGATTTTCACAGTAAAGTTATCCTGATTTTCAATATTGAACGATACGGTGAACTGTCCGTTGTTCGGATTCGGATAAATATCCAAAGCTCTATTTGCAAACAGATCGGTTATCCCTGTAAGCGAACAGGTATCTGTAATGACAACTGGAGTTCTTCCGGTGTTACAAACAATGTTCGTGAACTGCCAGTCGTAGAAGAAATAATAATATCCGGCAGCGCCTGCATTGCTGTTTGTAATTCGCACCGCATTGCTTCCTCCATCGTCATAAGGGTATGCCGGTCCGGATGAATTTCTGAAACAGTTCACTGTTCCGCGGAATTTCATAAAGTAATTATTTCCGGGATATACCGTACGATTAATAGTTACCGTTGCAGGCGTTGTGGAGCTTGCAGGAATATTTACGGTGGTGTCTGTTACCATGTTTCCATTTTCATCAATGATCTCGATGGTTCTTAGCCCGGCAGATTGTGCATATACCTTAACTGTATTGATCACAACGGGCTTGAAAACGTCAAAATACAATCCCCGTATATCATTCGCGGAGAACATATCTCCGCTGCCAATTGTTTTGTCGGTTGCTCCAACAAGGTCAATTCCAGCTGCTGAAAAAGCTTCATCCACATACAGGGTTTGCGTACCCCATAGAGTAGAAGTAAAGGTATATGGCGGGGTGGCATCTGATCCTAAAACAGCGCCCCCTGCAGCCTGGTTCCACCAGCGCACTGTGCCCGGTGCAGATGCAGTTGCCGAAAGAGTTACAGAAACCGGCCCGCATATAGTTGTCCCTGTTCCTACTGGCGCTACATTCGTGCTGTTACTGATTGTAATGTAATTAGTGAATGATTCTGTGTTGTTTCCATTGGCATTGGTTACCGTAAGAGACACGGAATAAGTTCCAGGGGTGTTGTAGGCTACAAATGGATTTTGCTGCGTTGAAGAAGAAGGGTTTCCTCCGGGGAAACTCCAGACCCAGGAGGTAGGCGACCCAGCGGAATAATCCGTGAACTGAACGCCCAACCCGGGACATCCGATGAAGTTGTTAGCGGTGAAATTCGCGTCAGGAGGATACGCTCCGGGTGCGTATAAAGCGGATTCCCACATTCCTCTTCCGTACGTTGAGGCACGAATTTTAGAACCGGCATAATAAATATTCAATTGTGTTACCATCACATTCGGAAGTCCCTGCGAGAAAGGCTGCCAGACGCTCATGGTGGCATCTTTGAAGAATACTCCTGCATCAGTTCCAATATACAGGGCATCGTTCCCGTTTTTATCTATTTCTATACAGTTAACCGGAACATTTGGTACAGAGCCGGAAAGGTTTGTCCAGCTTGCTCCCTGATTGGAAGTTCCGTAAACTTTGATGGCGTTAGAGAATCCGGAGAAGGTAACCCAGGCTTTGTTCACATCCGTTGGATGAACAACTATATCCGAAATGTTTCCGTTGGGAATACCTCCTGCTTGCACTACCCAACTTGTTCCTCCATTGGTTGTTTTATAAAGCGTTCCGCCTTTAGCTGCCCAAATTGTCTGTCCGTTTGTTGTTGGAACCGCGGCAATTGCCTGCACATTAACCGTACCGGAACCAATGGTTCCAAGTTTCGTCCAGGAAGAAGCGCCATCGGTACTTTTCCAAACATTGCTGAATCCACAATATAAAGTATTTGCCGTTGAGGGATCCTCAACAATTTCTGTTACCCATGGATTAGGGGCCGCACCGGTATACTCCGTAATGCCTGTGGTTCCGGGCGAAAACGATCCTCCTGTGCTTCGCATAATGCGCCCGTATTGAGAGGTTCCCCATTTATTTGCATCGTTGCCCCAACTGATAACTGCTTTCATTCCATCTCCTCCGATATTGGTGGCAGACCAGGATCCGGTATATAAATTTGTTCCGTTATCCTGCCAGCCCTGAATAAGTAAGTTTGGATTTGTGGCGGACTGTCCGAAACCATACATCTGTGCGATGGCCAATCCATCACTCAGATCAGTCCAGGAACTTCCGTTAGCGGTGGATTTCCAAACTCCTCCATCGCTGGATAAGTAACAAGTAGTTCCGTTTGTGTACATCACATCATGGTAATCTACATGTGTTGAACCGGAAATATCATTCCAGGCAGTACCACCGTTTGTGGATTTCAGAAATTCCGTTTGGCCTCCCAGTAAAATCTCCTGAGCATTGGTTGGGTTTGCTGCAATGCAAAGGTCATACCATTGCTGGGTACCAATGTTGGGAGTGCTGGGTTTGGTAAAACTTGCACCGCTTGTTGTTGATTTATAAAATCCTTCGGTACCATAGCTGGGCCCGGGTTTTCCTACGATCATATAAACTACTGTTGGATCGGCTGCGGTTACAGCAATGGCCATGCGGCTTACCAGGTTAGCAGCAGGAACTCCGGATGATACTTTTGTCCAGGTCTGTCCGCCATTCGTGGACTTGAAAAATTCCGATCCGCAGGCATAGACCGTATTAGGGTCGCCCGGTTTGAATTCCACATCTTTAAATGATCCGGCAACAGGGAGAGTGGTAGTAGCATTAATTGCCTGGGTGAAAGTAACACCGGCATCCGTACTTCGGTAAATTCCGTTAGAGGTTGCTACGATGAGGACATTGGTATTTGTTGGATTGATCAATATCCTGCTTATCATTCTGCCAACGCCCATTGCAAAAGTGAGCCCTGTTTTGTTCCAGATAAGCGCTCCGTCTGTGGATTTTAAAACTCCCACTGTACTGTTATCCCCTGCATCGCCATCGCCCGTAGCCAGGTACATGACATTGGTATTGGTAGGATCAATTGCAATGTCTGAGCAGCCAATTACAGAGGGCAATAGATCTGTGTTTGTTGTCCAGGAGGTGCCGCCATTGGTGGATATCCATAGTCCTCCGGAAGGAGAACCAACATATAAAATATTTGGATTGGTTGGATGAACGCGGATAAAGTTCAGTCGTCCGGCTCCATACATTGAACCAACTGCCGCAGGCCCAATAAAGGTCCATGCTCCTGCTCCAAGCGTATTCATTCCTTTTTTATAGGATTCCATTGCATTCCATACAGCGTTTGGCGCAGGGAGTTCTCCGTTTGCGGAAACGCGTGGCGCCATTTTCCATTCCCACCTCCTGAACAGTTTTTCTCCGGGAATTTTTGCAGGCTCCGCTCCGTTGTTAGCCAGTTTATAGGATGCAGTATAATTCGCAGCATATTCATTGAATGTCTTCTGAACTTCGAAGAAGTTCGCGTTCTGATCCTGCATTTTGCTCACCCAGTCCTGGGCAAACAATGAAGTGCAGAACATTCCTGCTGCAAGCAGGATCATTTTGGGGAACAGTTGTTTTTTCATCGGGTAAATTATTTGTTGATGCTTTGGTTGACTTGTATATAATTCAGGTTTCAAAATTCGGGGATGAAGGTAGTCATTATACGGGATAAATCAAAAAAAAATTTGGACGCCACTTTCTTTTGCACAGGAACCATTTCCGTAAGGAATCCCTCATATTCTGTTTTGACCTGTCTTTGAGTAAAAAGGAAGAGTAATTTTTGTAAGCGAATTTTTTCTAATTCGCCCTCAAAGAGTGGTAGGAGTGCCAAAACAACTTTCCGTCTGTAGAACATATTGCAAGGTTAGAAATTATTTACGAAGTGTATTTTGTCAGTGAAATTCCGTAGAGCGTAATACAATTTCACCCAAAAAAGCAATAGTGCTCATCTTCTTCCACGAGCTTACAAAATTCTTTTACTGATTTTACTGATGGTGTTGCCGGGTAACTGTGCCAATTCAGTGAGGAGAGGGGCAGGGGTGAGGCGATAAAAGTGAAGTTTTGACATACACCCTCCTTCCGGGAAGGCCAGGGTTGTTGAATTCTAAATTTTCAGTTCCATTAAGCTCTGAATATTCACGCTGTGTTTGTACAGGCGCTGGCGGACATGCTGTATCTCATTTCTGCGTAGAATATTCAGAGCAAGA
>SCSP01000331.1 GCA_004297845.1 Bacteroidota bacterium
TTCAGGATTTTATCAGCATACACTTTTTCTCCAAACACATTATACAAATCCAAGTTATAAATCCCTAATCCTAAATCCCCAATCCTAAATTCTCCGATGGAAGGATTAGGCCATACCTCCGCTTGAAGCGCATCTGAGTTGATCTGAGAAATGCCGGTGCTTGCGCAGTTTGTGTCCACTATGAAAGTAATGGCGGCCGTGCCGGTACAACCATTGGCATCGGTTACGGTTACGGAATAGGCGGTGGTGATTGTTGGATTCACCGCCATGAACGCGGTGGTGGAGCCTGTGTTCCATAAATAGCTTGTGCCGCCCGATGCAGAGATGTACGCGCTCTGGCCCACGCAAAGGGTGGTAGAGGGGCTGGGGTCGGATGAAATAGCCGGTGAAACACTGCAGACATCCGGAGCGTATTCCCAAAAATCATCATACATGAGCTTAATGTGTCCGGGTCCTGTTACTATTAGATCGTTATATCCGATACCTATGTATCCTTTGTTGCCAATGGAAAAGCCCACCGCTGCGTATCTTGCCCCCCCGGTCAACTTGGCTTTTTGAGTCCATGTATTGCTTGCCTGATCCCATTCCCAGAAATCATCGGTCGGAACGAATGTAAGGGGAGCGGTATATTCACGCCCTGTTCCGATATATCCTTTGGCGCCTATGGAAAATCCTACGGCCGAGGATCTTGGATTCCCGCCAAAATTTGCTTTTTGCGTCCATGCATTGGTTGCCTGATCCCATTCCCAGAAATCATCCTTGCCGTTATTGTAAACGGATTGATTTGGAGTTGACGTTCCAATATATCCCTTGGTGCCGATGGAAAAACCAACAGCACCCATTCTTGTCAGTCCGCCAAAATTTGATTTTTGTGCCCACGTATCCGTTGCCTGATCCCATTCCCAAAAATCCGTCGGGGGGTTGCCGGGATACGCATAAGAGGTTCCTGTGCCTATGTATCCTTTATTGCCTATAGAAAATCCTACCGCACCGGTCCTTCCCGCTCCGCCAATATCCGCCTTTTGAATCCATGAATTTGCTGAAGGGTTATATTCCCATAAATCCTTAAGATCAGTTATTCCCGCATCGAATCCTGTGCCGATATACCCTTTTGTTCCGATGGAAAAGCCAACCGCTAAATATCTTGCCCCTCCGCCAAAATTCGCTTTCTGGGTCCATACATCACTTGCCTGGTCCCATTCCCAGAAATCCTTCATGGGTGACTGTGTGGGCCTGTGCCATCCCGTTCCGATATATCCTTTTGTGCCGATGGAAAAACCAACAGCATAATACCTTGCCGTTCCGCCAAAATTTGCCTTGGGAGTCCATGTATTAGTCTGTGAAAATGCCGCGCAAAAAGGAAGAAAAAAAATGACCGCGGTTGAAATCCGTGTAAGGGTAGATTTGTTTTTCATTGTGGTTAGTTTTGAAAAATTGGCTTCTGTTTTATTAGTCATTATGAATATTATTTCTGTATAATAATCTTTTCATTGATTATGGCATCGCCTGTTTTTAGTTTAAGAAAATAAACACCACCGGGCTGAGAAGAAAGGTCAATGGTTTGCCCCCCGTTTGCCCCCAACCCCTGAAGGGGAGTATTTGTATTACTCCCTTTAGGGCCGGGGCTAACTTCATATACCCTTTCTCCAAACACATTGTAAATCTCAATGGTTGAAACTTGATTCCCG